>NZ_JBNNVR010000087.1:0-23509 GCF_050280645.1 Pseudomonas sp. NPDC089554 | reverse complement strand
GTTTTTTTGTAGCCGTGGGCTGAAACCCTTAGAACTTGTAGCCGATTCCGACCATGTAGACCCATGGGTCCACATCCACGTCGACCTTGGTCTTGTCCGCGTACTGTTTCTGCAGGTCGTTGCAGTAGCTGTCGCGACGGAAGTCGTTGGGGAAGGCGTTGCCCTTGGCGCGTTCTGCGGCAAGTTTTTCCTTGCGCAGGGCGATCAGGGCGTTTTCTTCCTGTTGCAGGTCTTGCGGTTGGGTGTTGAGGTCGCTCATGTCGTCAGTGTTTCCATCAGGTGTTCGTTGCCCCTGTCGGGCAGGGCACGCGATACCGGCTGGCGGCCGGGTATCGCGGCGGTGGAGTGCGGGTTACAGCCCCTGCTTGAGGCTCGCTTCCAGGTACTGGTCGAGGTCGCCGTCCAGGACCTTCTGGCAGTCGCTGCGCTCGACGCCGGTACGCAGGTCCTTGATGCGCGAGTCGTCGAGCACGTAGGAGCGGATCTGGTGGCCCCAGCCGATGTCCGACTTGCTGTCTTCCAGCGCCTGGGACGCGGCATTGCGCTTCTGCATTTCCAGCTCGTACAACTTGGCCCGCAGCATTTTCATGGCGGTGTCCTTGTTGGCGTGCTGGGAGCGTTCGTTCTGGCACGCCACCACGGTGTTGGTCGGCACGTGGGTGATACGCACCGCCGAGTCGGTGGTGTTGACGTGCTGACCGCCCGCGCCGGAGGAGCGGTAGGTGTCGATGCGCAGGTCCGACGGGTTGATGTCGATCTCGACCTTGTCGTCGATCTCGGGCGACACGAACACCGCCGAGAACGAGGTGTGGCGACGGGCACCGGAGTCGAACGGGCTCTTGCGCACCAGGCGATGCACGCCGATTTCGGTACGCAGCCAGCCAAAGGCGTACTCACCCTTGATGTGCACAGTGGCGCCCTTGATGCCGGCGACCTCACCTTCGGACAGCTCGATGATGGTGGCGTCGAAACCGCGCTTGTCGGCCCAGCGCAGGTACATGCGCAGCAGGATGTTGGCCCAGTCTTGCGCTTCGGTGCCGCCGGAGCCTGCCTGGATGTCCAGGTAGGCGTTGTTCATGTCCATCTCGCCGCTGAACATGCGACGGAACTCGAGCTCTGCCAGGCTCGCTTCGAGGCCCTGCAGCTCGGTCACCACGTCGTCTACGGCGGCTTCGTCGTTTTCCTCGACGGCCATGTCGAGCAGGTCCTGGCAGTCGGCCAGGCCACCGGACATCTTGTCCAGGGTCTCGACGACCTGCGCCAGCATGGCGCGCTCGCGGCCCAGGCCCTGGGCGTACTCGGGTTTGTTCCACACGGCCGGGTCTTCCAGCTCGCGATTGACTTCGATCAGGCGGTCAGCTTTTTGATCGTAGTCAAAGATACCCCCGAATGGACTGGGAACGCTCGGTGAGGTCCTTGATGGTGTTCAGGATCGGTTGGATTTCCATGGGCGGGCAGCTCTCGTGCGAATTCGGTGAAAAGCCCGCGAGTATAGCGCAGTCTCGCGCTCGGCGGCAGGGCCGTCGAGCGGGGGTTGTAGCCGTCAATCTGTGTTGTTCTTTTCGCGGGTAAACCCGCCCCACAGGATTACCGCTGCCCTTGAGAGCAGCTCACTACCTGTTGGAGCGGGTTTACCCGCGAAAAGGGCGACAAGGTGCCTGGGCCCCTCAGGCCACCCCGACCTGGTTGCGCCCGCTGTGCTTGGCCTGGTACAGCCCCTTGTCCGCAGCCGAGATCAACTGGCGGCATTGGCTGCCGATGGCCGGTGTCTGGGTCGCCAGGCCAATGCTCACGGTCAGGCGCGAATCGGCCTGCGGTGCAGTGTGCGGGATGTTCAGCGCCAGCACCGACTGGCGCAGCTTCTCGGCGATCAGCCGGGCGCCGCCGGGCGAGGTGTTCGGTAGCACCAGGGCGAACTCCTCGCCACCGTAGCGCGCCGGCAGGTCGCTGGGGCGCGAGCACGAACCGCGGATGGCCTCGGCCACCTGGCGCAGGGCCTCGTCCCCGGCCAAGTGGCCGAAACCGTCGTTGTAGGCCTTGAAGTAGTCGACGTCGATCATCAGCAGCGACAACTGCTGCTGCTCGCGCATGGCCCGGCGCCATTCCAGCTCCAGGTACTCGTCGAAGTGGCGGCGGTTGGACAACCCGGTAAGGCCGTCGGAGTTCATCAGCCGCTGCAGCATCAGGTTGGTGTCCAGCAGCTGTTGCTGGCTGACGCGCAAGGCGCGGTAGGCCTCGTCGCGTTGCAGCAAGGTCAGGTAGGAACGCGAGTGATAGCGGATACGCGCCACCAGCTCGATGGTGTCCGGCAGCTTGACCAGGTAGTCGTTGGCCCCGGCGGCAAAGGCGGCGCTCTTGACCAGCGGGTCTTCCTTGGTCGACAGGACGATGATCGGAATGTCCTGGGTGGCCGGGTTGTTGCGGTACTCACGCACCAGGGTCAAGCCATCGAGCCCCGGCATGATGAGGTCCTGGAGGATCACCGTGGGCTTGATGCGCATGGCCTGGGCCACCGCCTGGTGCGGGTCGGCGCAGAAATGGAAGTCGATGTTTTCCTCGTGGGCCAGCCCACGGCGCACCGCCTCGCCGATCATCGCCTGGTCGTCGACCAGCAAGACCATCGCCGCACCCTCGTTGATGGTCGTTATACCTTCGCTCGGTAACTCACTCATTGCTGTTCACCCGGTCACTGCCGGCACGGCGGCATGACTCAATACATAACGTCATTTCGAAAATATCTCCACAAGTCTCCCGGCAATCCTGTCCAGCGGACGGATCTCGGTGGCCGCATCGATCGCCGCGGCCGCCTTGGGCATGCCGTAGACGGCGCTGCTCTGCTGGTCCTGGGCGATGGTCAGGAAACCGCGTTGACGCATCTGCTTGAGGCCCTGGGCACCGTCGCGCCCCATGCCGGTGAGCAGCACGCCCACCGCATCGCCACCCCAGAAGCGCGCCACGCTCTCGAAGAACACATCGATCGAGGGTCGGTAGATTTCGTTGACCGGTTCGGCGGTATAGGCCAGCTGGCCGCCTTGCAGCAAGCGAATATGATGATTGGTGCCCGCCAGCAGTACCTGCCCCGGCTGCGGCGGCTCGCCTTCGCGGGCCAGGCGCACCGGCAAGCCGGAAACACCGCTGAGCCACTCGGCCATGCCGGCGGCGAATACCTGGTCGACATGTTGCACCAGCACGATGGCCGCCGGGAACTGCCGGGGCAGCCCTTTGAGCAGCACTTCCAGTGCCGCGGGCCCGCCGGCCGAAGAGCCGATCGCCACCAGGCCGCGGCGCTGGACGTCTTCGCGCAGCGGCGCGGCAACCGCCCGCGGTGCGCTGGCGCGCTGCTGGCCGATCAGCCAGCCGATGTTGAGGATCTTGCGCAGCAGCGGCGCAGCGGCCTCGCGGGCATCCCCTGCGCCCAGGGCCGGGGTGTCCACCACATCCAGGGCGCCGTGGCCCATGGCCTCGAACACCCGGTGCACATTCTGCTTGCGGTCTACCGTGACGATGACGATGGCGCAGGGCGTCTCGGCCATGATCCGCTTGGTCGCCTCCACACCATCCATCACCGGCATGATCAGGTCCATCAGGATCAGGTCCGGGGTCTGCTCGGCGCACTGGCGCACGGCTTCGGCGCCATTGCTGGCTACCCAGATCACTTCGTGCGCAGGCTCGAATGCCAGCGCACGGCGCAAGGCCTCGACGGCCATGGGCATATCGTTGACGATGGCAATCTTCATCCTTGTGCCCCCCCGATCAACTCCACCACGGCCTCCAGCAACGCATCGTCATGGAAGCTGGCCTTGGCCAAATAATAGTCGGCGCCGGCATCCAGTCCACGACGACGATCTTCTTCACGGTCCTTGTAGGACACCACCATCACCGGCAACGACTGCAAGCGGTGGTCGCGGCGCACCAGGGTGACCAGCTCGATACCGTCCATGCGCGGCATGTCGATATCGGTGATCAGCAGGTCGAAGTCTTCGCTGCGTAGGGCATTCCAGCCGTCCATGCCATCGACCGCCACCGCCACGTCATAGCCGCGGTTGCCGAGCAACTTGCGTTGCAGCTCGCGTACGGTGAGCGAATCGTCGACCACTAGCACGCGCTTGCGGGCAACCCCCTGGCCCACCCTGACACCGCGGTCGATGCGCTCCAGGCGGCCGGTGCTGAGCAGCTTGTCCACCGAGCGCAGCAGGTCTTCGACATCGATGATCAACACCACCGAGCCGTTGTCGAGCAAGGCGCCGGAGGAAATATCCTGGACCTTGCCCAGGCGCGGATCGAGCGGCATCACCACCAGCACCCGCTCGCCGATCAACCGCTCCACCGCCACGCCATAGAGTTGCTCGCGCTCGCGGATCACCACCACCCGCAGGCTGCTTTCATCGCCTTGCCCGGCGGGCCGGTTGAGCAACTGGCTGGCGGCGACCAGGCCGATATGCCGACCCTCGTGCCAGAAGTGCTGGCGCCCTTCGAGCTGCACGATGGCCTCGGCCGGCACCTCGAGCGTGCGTTCGATATGCGCCAGCGGGAACGCGTAGGCCTCGCCGCCGACTTCCACCACCAGGCTGCGCACCACCGACAGGGTCAAGGGCACTTCCAGGTGGAAGCGACAGCCCTGGCCCGCCACCTGGGTCAGCTCGATCGACCCGCGCAGCTCGCGGACCATGTGCTGCACTGCATCCAGGCCAACACCGCGCCCGGACACCTCGGTGACCTGCTGGCGCAGGCTGAAGCCCGGCAGGAACAGGAAGGTCAGCAGTTCCGCCTCGCTCATCTGCGCCACGGTCTCGGCCGGCGACAGTGCGCGCTCGACGATGCTGCGGCGCAGGCGCTCCAGGTCGATGCCGGCGCCGTCATCGGACAGTTCCAGCACCAGTAACCCGGCCTGGTGCGAGGCGCGCAGGCGCAGCGTGCCATCGCTGGGCTTGCCTGCCAGCAGGCGCCGCTCGGGCAACTCGATGCCATGGTCGACGGCATTGCGCAGCAGGTGGGTCAAAGGCGCTTCGAGCTTTTCCAGCACGTCGCGGTCGACCTGGGTCTTTTCGCCTTCGATCAGTAGGCTGACCTGCTTGCCCAAGGAACGCCCCAGGTCACGCACCATGCGGCTCTGCCCGGTGAGTACGTCGGCGAACGGGCGCATGCGGCAAGCCAGCGCGGTGTCGTAGAGCAATTGCGCGCGCTGGCTGGCCTGCCAGCCGAATTCATCGAGGTCGGCGGCCTGCTGCTGGAGAATTTGCTGGGTTTCGGCCAGCAACCGCTGAGTCTGGGCCAGGGCGTCCAGTACCTCGGCGCTCTGGCCGCTGCCTTCGAGCTGGGTCTTGAGTCCGTCGAGCGCACGCATGCCCTGGCCGTGCATCCGCTTGAGGCGCTGCAAGGTCGCCAGGTAGGGCTTGAGCCGCTGGGTCTCGACCAGCGACTTGCTCGACAGGTCGAGCAGGCTGTTCAGCCGGTCGGCCGTGACCCGCAGCACCCGCTCGCCACCTTCGCCACCGCGCTTGCCGCTCTTGCGCGGCGGCGCAGGTTCGGCCTCGGCCTCCACTTCGCTTGCAACCGGCATGGGCGGGGCTTGCTCGGGCATTGTCGGCACCACGGGCGCGGCCACCGGGGTGGTCGGCATGGGCGGCGCGGAAGGGTCGAGCAAGGCGGCCATCTGCACCAGGAAGGCGGGCACTGCCGCCTCCCCCGCCGGGTCGCCGGGCGTGGCAATGCGCATCAGCAGGTCAGTGCCCTGCAGCAAGGCGTCGATGTGCTCCGGGCGCAGCAACAGGCGGCGTTCCTGGGCAGCCACCAGGCAGTCTTCCATGACATGGGCGACACTGACCCCGGCATCGATACCGACGATTCGCGCGGCCCCTTTGAGCGAGTGCGCCGCACGCATGCAGGCTTCCAGCTGGCCGGCCTGGGTCGGGTCACGCTCCAGCGCCAGCAGGCCTGCGCTCAGTACCTGGGTCTGCGCTTCGGCTTCCAGGCTGAACAGTTCGAGCAACGATGCGTCGCGCATTTGCTCTGGGGTCATGACAGGCTCCGCTTCACGGCAGACAGTAGCGTTTCGGGGTCGAGCACACGCACGCTACGGCCTCGCCATTGCAGTGCAGCCAGGGTAAACGGGGCGGCTTCGCTAACGTTCTCAAGGCGCGCCGGGTCCAGCCGGTGGATACCGTCCACCTCATCCACCGGGATCACCACCGGCCCGCCTTCGGCCGCCAGAATCAGCATGCGCGGCATCACCCGCCCAGTACGCTCCTGGACAGGTTCGCCGCCCATGCCCAGTAAGTCGACGAGGGACAGGCACGGCACCAGGGCACCACGGACATTGGCCACACCTTGCAGCACCCGCGAGCGCTGGTGCGGCAGCGAATGCACGGCCTGCAACGGGGCGATCTCGGCCAGGCAGGCGGTGGCCAGGGCCAACCACTCCTCGCCAAGGCGGAACAGCAGCATTGAGCGCCCGCTGACGTCCTGCTCCGGCGCGGCTGGCTCGACCTGCTCGTCCTGCACCAGGGCGTAGCGATCGAGCAGGCGCGTGGCGGCTGCGGCGTAGACCTCGCAGTTGCGACAATGAATGTGCTGCTCGAGCAACGGGCAGGCTTTGTTGCCATGGACGCCGATACGGTTCCAACAATCGTCGAACGTGTCGTCGTGCTGGGCAATCAACTGCATCGAGTTCGCGCCACTCATCGTTCAGACTCCCTGCCCACCCGCGCCGCCCGCGCCTGCAAACGCCTAGCGCCCGCCTCGTCGCCCTGGGACGCCAGCAGCGCCGCCAGGTGCACCAGGGTTTCACTGTGCTGGGGCTCCAGATACAACGCCTTGCGATAGTGACTGAGCGCCGCCTGGGCATCGCCTGCCGTGTCGCTGAGCAGACCCAGCCAGTAGTAGACCTGCGCCTTGGGCTCGAACTGGCGCAGGTAGCGCTCGCAACTGGCCCGCGCCTGGTCGCTGGCGCCGGCATTGGCCTGTTCGGCGATGCTCGCGAGCAGGGCATCGGCGCCCTCACGCTGTGCTTGCGGGCTGACGAGGACAGGCCGCGCCATCGCTTGGCGCGGCGCGGGTGGAGATACAACCGGTACTGGCCGGGGCGCCGGCGCAGCCTGCGGGGTACTGCGCGGCGCCGGCGCAGGTTGAATGGCCGGTGCGCTGGCCTGAGGGTCCTGGCGCACATAGGCGAACGACTGGGCGATACCCAATGGGCGCATGCCCAGGCGCGCCAGCAGGCTGCCTTCGGCAGGGCCGATGAACAGGACGCCGTTGGCGTGGGTCAGGTGCTTGAGCACCTCGAACACCCGCTGCTGGGTGGGCACATCGAAATAGATCAGCAGGTTGCGGCAGAACACGAAGTCGTACCAGCCATCCTGGCTGCGCAGGGCCGGGTCGAGCACGTTGCCGACCTGCAGATGCACCTGCTTGCGCACACGCGTATCCAGTCGCTGGTTGTCGCCTTCGGCGGCGAAGTGCCGTTCGCGGAACGCCAGGTCGCTGCCACGGAACGAGTTGCGCCCATACAGCGCCTGCTCGCCACGGCCTACGGAGTTGGGGCTGATATCCATGCCGTCGACGCGGAACGCGCCAGGCGCCATGCCACTGTCGAGCAGGGCCATGGCGATCGAATAGGGCTCCTCGCCGGTCGAGCACGGCAGGCTGAGGATACGCAGCGGGCGGGTGCCAGCCAGCTCGGCGAGGCGCTTGTGAGCCAGGCCCACCAAGGCGGTGAACGACTCTGGATAGCGGAAGAACCAGGTCTCGGGGACCACCACCGCCTCGATCAGCGCCTGCTGCTCATCGTGGGATTGCTGCAGGCGCAGCCAGTAGTCGTCCAGGTCCTCGGCGCCCAGCGCCGTGCAGCGCTGACGCAGGGCGCGCTCGATCATCGGCGCGCCGACCGAGTCGACATCCAGGCCGATGCGCTCCTGCAAAAAACGGTAGAACCGCTGCTCGCTCATGCTGGCACCTGCCCAGGTTGTTCAGGGAACAGCAGGCTGCGCACAGCGTCGCTCAACAGGTCATCGACCTGGATACGCTGCACCAGCCCGAGTGCGTCCTGGCGTACCGGGCCCAGGTAGCGGGCCTCGGCATTGTCCAGGCCATAAGGCTGAAACGCCTCGGGCTCGCAGCGCAGGGTATTGGTCGCCTGCTCGAGGATCAGGCCTAGTTGCAGGCCGGGTCGCTGCGGGTCACCGTGATAGTGCACCAGCACCAGCCGGGTGCTGGTGCGTTGCGCGGCGCTGGTGCCGAAGCTCAGCGCCGACACGTCGATCACCGGCACCAGCGCACCACGATGGCCGAGCACGCCAGCGACCCAGGCGGGCGCCTGGGCGATGGGCTTGAGCACGCGCAATGGCAGCACCTCGATCACCTCGCGCACATCCAGCGCAAAGCGCTGCCCGCCGATGTGAAACAGCAGGTAGAGCACGCCTTGCGCCTCGCCCTGGCGCTGCCCACGCGGTTGCAGGTCGTTCATCGGCGTCAGACTTTGAACCGCGACACACCGCCGCGCAGGCCGGCGGCCACCTGGCTGAGTTCGTCGATGGCGAAACTCGCCTGGCGCAGCGACTCGACCGTCTGGGTACTGGCATCGCTGAGCTGGGCCAGCGCCTGGTTGATCTGTTCGGCACCGGTGGCCTGGGCCTGCATGCCCTCGTTGACCATCAGCACCCGCGGCGCCAAGGCCTGCACCTGGTGGATGATCTGGCTGAGCTGCTCGCCCACTTCCTGCACCTCGAACATGCCGCGACGCACTTCCTCGGAGAACTTGTCCATGCCCATGACCCCGGCCGACACCGCCGACTGGATCTCGCGCACCATCTGCTCGATGTCGTAGGTGGCCACGGCGGTCTGGTCGGCCAGGCGGCGCACCTCGGTGGCCACCACGGCAAAGCCGCGGCCATATTCACCGGCCTTTTCCGCCTCGATGGCGGCGTTGAGCGAGAGCAGGTTGGTCTGGTCGGCGACCTTGACGATGGTTACCACCACCTGGTTGATGTTGCCGGCCTTCTCGTTGAGGATGCCCAGCTTGGCGTTGACCAGGTCGGCGGCGCCCATCACCTGGTGCATGGTTTCCTCCATGCGCGCCAGGCCCTGCTGACCGGAGCCGGCCAGGCTCGAGGCCTGGTCGGCGGCGCTGGTCACTTCGGTCATGGTGCGCACCAGGTCGCGGGAGGTCGCAGCGATCTCCCGCGAGGTGGCGCCGATTTCCGTGGTGGTGGCGGCCGTTTCGGTGGCGGTCGCCTGCTGCTGCTTGGAGGTGGCGGCGATCTCGGTGACCGAGGTAGTCACCTGCACCGACGAGCGCTGGGCCTGGGCCACCAGGTTGGCCAGGGCTTCGCCCATTTCGTTGAAGCCGCTCTCGATGGCGCCGAACTCGTCCTTGCGGTCCAGGCTCAGGCGTGCGCTGAGGTCACCCGAACGCAGCTTGTTCAGTGCATTGACGATACGTTGCACGGGCGCGGTGATCGCACGCATCAGCAACAGACCGCACACACCGGCAGCGATAATCGCCAGCAGCAACGAGACGACCATGCTGCCCTTGGCCGTGGCCACTGCAGCGACGATGTCGCGCGAAGCGGCGTTGGCCGCTTCGGTGTTGCGGTCGATCAGTGTGTTGAGGTGCTTGCGACCGGCCATCCAGGCGGGGTTGAGCACCTCATTGATGAGCCGTTCGGCCTCGGTATAGTTCTTGGCGCGGTAGGTATCGAGCACCTGCTCGACCAGCTTGAGGTAGTCCGCTTCCATGCGTACGAAGGCATCGAACGCGGCCTGGTCCTGCGGGTCCCTGATGGTTCCCTGGTAGTTGCCCATCTGCTCCTTGAGCCGGTCATTGAAGCTCTTGAACAGCTCGGCATCGGCGCTGGTGAACTCGCGGCGGTCGGAGAGGCCGACCAATTGCTGACTGGCGACGTAGCTGTCGACCCAGGCGCTGCGGATCATCGAGCTGTAGTAGACCCCTGGGATGCTGTCGTTCCCCACTGCCTCCTCGCTCGCCTCGATCGACACCAGGCGTGAGTAGGCGGCGACGATCATCAACAGCATGATGGCGATGATCACGGCGAAACTTGCCAGGATCCGTTGGCGCAACGTCCAGTTCTTCACAATCAGCCCTCGGAAATTCACTACAAGTAGGAAAAATCGCCGAAGTATAGCGTACGTGCCCTACAGGTTCGTGGCTGAATTGCGGGGAATTTGGGCATCGATAGAGGATGGAGCAGCCAGTGACCGCTCCATCAGGTGAAAGGGATACAGGGTCAGGCCTGGGCAGCGAGTCGAACCTGGTTTTCCAGTTCCTGGCGCAGCGCAGGGTCCAGGCGTAGCTGGCGGGACAACTCATCGAGATAGGCGCGCTCCATGAAGTTCTCCTGGTCGACCATCATCACGCTGGCCAGGTACATCTCGGCAGCCATTTCCGGGGTTTGCGCGGCGCGGGCGACTTCGGCCGGGTCCAGCGGCTTGTTCAGCTCGGCATGCAACCAGCCTTGCAGCTCACGGTCGTTGTCCAGACGCACGAACTCGCCTTCGATCAGCTCGCGCTCACGCTCATCGATATGGCCATCGGACTTGGCCGCCGCCACCAGGGCTCGCAGCACCGCCTGGCTGTGCTGCTCGGCCTGGGCCGGGGGCAGGCGGTCGAGGGTCTGCGGCTCCTGCGCGCCACTTACGCCCTGGCGCGCCTGCCAGTTGCCGTAGGCCTTGTAAGCCAGCACACCAAGTGCCGCCAGGCCGCCGTAGGTCAGCACCTTGCCGCCATACTTGCGGGCGCTCTTGTTGCCCAGCAACAGCCCCATCGCCCCCGCCGCCAGCGCACCGCCACCGGCGCCCGACAGCAGGCCACCAAGGCCGGAGCCCCCACCCTTGCCACCGCCCAGCAGGTCGCCAAGGCCTGACGCCTTGCCCGAGCCGCCCTTACCCTGCTGCTTTTGCAGCATTTCCTGGCCGGAGCGGAGCAACTGATCGAGTAGACCACGGGTGTTCATCTGGGATACCTCCGAAAGGGGAAACAAAGATCCAGATTAGGCCCGCTGGCTGAATTCTCGCTTAATGCATTTGCTTCGGGATGTTGCTTCATTGCCCTCTTGATTATTGGAAGCGTCCCGCAATCCAAAGCGACTGATCCTACGGCTAGGCCATTGTTGATGGCGCACCCGGTATCATATTTTGATACCATGAATACTTATCAACGATCTACCTTGCTTGTGCTTTTCAAAAAGCCATTGCCCAAGACCTTGGAGTGGGCTCGCCTGGAGTCACTGCTGATAGCGGTTGGCTGCAAAGTGGTGGAAGGAAGAGGGTCGCGGGTTCGCTTCGAACTCAACGGGACAGTGGCAACATTTCATCGCCCTCACCCAGACCGACATGCCAAGCCTTACCAATTGCGCGACGCTCGCCAATTCCTCGAACTGGCCGGAGTAAAACCATGAATGTCATGACCCACCGAGGCTACGCCGCCCGTATCGAATACAGCGACGAAGACCAACTGCTGATCGGCCATGTTGCCGGCATACGAGATGTCATCGGATTTCATGGGGAGTCAATCCGCGAGTTGCGCGGGGCCTTCGAAGAAGCCGTGGATGATTACCTGGAAACATGCGAGCGCCTGGGGCGCCCCCCTCAGAAGGCCTATTCGGGCAAGCTCAGCTTACGCCTCGAACCCGGTCTGCATGCCAACGTAGCGGCCAAGGCTGAACTGGCACACAAAAGCATCAATCAGTGGGTAAGCGACGTACTCAGCCAAGCCACTTCGCTCTGAGCGCAGTCAGCCTGAGCCATCTGAGACGGCGGCTCAGGCTGACTAAGCTCAATCACGCAAATCCGACTCACGAATCGGATTGGCGCGACTGGTCGCCCTTTGATACTGGGCCGGCCAGGTGGCCTTGTTGCCACCTAGGTCGTCGTCGGCGTGCAGCGGCCAGTAGGGGTCGCGCAGCAGCTCGCGGGCGAGGAAGATGAGGTCGGCCTGGCCGGTGCGCAGAATGTGCTCGGCCTGGGCCGGCTCGGTGATCATGCCCACGGTGCCGGTAGCCATGCCCGACTCCTTGCGCACGCGCTCGGCGAAGCGGGTCTGGTAGCCGGGGCCGGTGGGAATTTCCGCGTGCATCGAGGTGCCGCCAGACGACACGTCGATCAGGTCCACGCCCAGGTCTTTCAGGCGTCTTGCCAGTTCGACGGTCTCGTCGGGGTTCCAACCGTCCTCGACCCAGTCGGTGGCCGACACCCGCACGATCAGCGGCAGTTCGTCCGGCCACACCTCACGCACCGCCTGGGTAACTTCCAGGGTCAGGCGAATGCGGTTGTCGAAGCCGCTGCCATAGCGGTCGCGGCGCTGGTTGCTCAGTGGCGACAGGAACTGGTGCAGCAGGTAGCCATGAGCGGCATGCACCTCGACCACCTTGAAACCTGCCTTCAGCGCTCGACCCGCCGCATCGGCGAAAGCCTGGACGATACCGGCGATATCCTGCTCGCTCAGCTCGCTCGGCACGCAGTGTTCAGGGTCGAAGGCGATCTTCGAAGGCCCGACCGGCTGCCAGCCGCCCTCCTCGACCTTCACGCTGCCATGCTTGCCCAGCCACGGGCGGTAGGTGCTGGCCTTGCGCCCGGCGTGGGCCAGCTGGATGCCGGGCACCGCGCCCTGGGCAGTAATGAAACGGGTGATGCGTTGCAATGGCGCGATCTGCGCATCGTTCCACAGGCCGAGGTCTTCGGCGGTGATGCGGCCATCCGGGGTAACCGCAGTGGCTTCGGTGATGATCAGCCCCGCACCGCCAACCGCGCGGCTGCCCAGGTGCACCAGGTGCCAGTCGTTGGCCAGGCCATCGACGCTGGAATACTGGCACATGGGGGAAACGGCGATGCGGTTGGGCAGGGTCAGCTGACGCAGGGTATAGGGTTCAAGCAGCAGGCTCATGGCGGGACCTCCCAGGGACTCCAATGGTCATCCGGCCCGGGCACTCATGCGCGCCCCTGGCCCGGTACCGGTCTCATGAGACTAGACCAGATTGCCCGGGAAAAAGGTTCCCCCGGGCTGCCGGAATCGTTGGAAGCACCGTCCTTGCGGCGCTGGCACGGGTCGTACCGCCCGTCAGCGCGGCTCCATGTGGGCGATCATCAGCTGCACGCTTTCATTGCCGCGGAACTCGTTCACATCCAGCTTGTAGGCCAGCTCGACCCAACGCACCGTCGGGTTCGGCCACACCTCGCGGTCCACGCCGAACGCAATGCCATCGAGCCTGACCGACCCGCATTCGCTCTTGAGCACCACCTTCAGGTGCCGCTCGCCCACCACCCGCTGCTCGACCAACTGGAACACACCATGGAACAGCGGCTCGGGGAAGTGCTGACCCCACGGCCCGGCGTGGCGCAAGGCCCGTGCCAGGTCAAGGTGGAACTCCTCTACCGCCAGGGTGCCATCGGACAACAGACGCCCGGTCAGGTCGTCCTCACGCAATTGACGACGCACTTCATCGTCGAAAGCTTCGGCGAACGCCGGGAAGTGCTGCGCAGGCAATGACAGGCCGGCGGCCATGGCGTGCCCGCCGAACTTGCTGATCAACTGCGGGTGGCGCGCCGCGACGGCATCCAGCGCATCGCGAATATGAAAGCCCGGTACCGAACGCGCCGAGCCTTTGAGCATGCCCTCGCCGGCATCGGCAAAGGCGATGGTGGGGCGGTGGTAACGCTCTTTCAGGCGCGAGGCGAGAATGCCGATCACACCCTGGTGCCAGTCCGCCTCGAACAGGCACAGGCCATAGGGCATCGACTCCACCGGCAGGTCCTTGAGCTGGGCCAATGCCTCGCGCTGCATGCCCTGCTCGATGGACTTGCGGTCCTGGTTCAAGCCATCGAGCTGCTCGGCCATGTCCTGGGCCAGCGCCGGGTCTTCGCACAGCAGGCATTCGATACCCAGGCTCATGTCGTCCAGGCGACCGGCCGCATTGAGCCGCGGGCCCAGGATGAAGCCCAGGTCGGTGGAGGTGATGCGCCGATGGTCACGCCGGGCGACCTCGAGGATCGCCTTGAGCCCCGGCCGTGCGCGGCCTGCGCGAATGCGCTCAAGCCCCTGGTGCACGAGGATGCGGTTGTTGGCATCCAGCGGCACCACGTCGGCCACGCTACCCAGCGCCACCAGGTCGAGCAGTTCGCCGATGTTCGGCTGCGGCTGATCCTCGTAGCGGCCAAGGCTGCGCAGGCGCGCGCGCAGGGCCATCAGCACGTAGAAGATCACCCCCACGCCGGCCAGCGACTTGCTGGGGAAGTCGCAACCCGGCTGGTTCGGGTTGACGATGGCATCGGCGTCCGGCAACTGCGGGCCAGGCAAATGGTGGTCGGTGACCAGCACCTTGAGCCCGGCGGCCTTGGCGGCCGCTACGCCCTCGACGCTGGAAATGCCGTTATCCACGGTCACCAGCAGCTGCGGCTGACGCTGCAAGGCCACCTCGACGATTTCCGGGGTCAGGCCATAGCCATACTCGAAGCGGTTGGGCACCAGGTAGTCGACGTGGGCCGCGCCCAGCAGGCGCAGGCCCAGCAGGCCCACGGTGCTGGCGGTGGCGCCATCGGCGTCGAAGTCGCCGACGATGAGAATGCGCAGGCGTTGGTCGAGGGCTTCGACCAGCAGGTCTACTGCCGCCTCGATGCCCTTGAGCTGCTGGTACGGCAGCAGCCGTGCCAGGCTTTTGTCCAGTTCGGCTTCGCTCTGCACGCCACGGGCGGCGTAAAGGCGCGTCAACAGGGGCGGCAGGTTGCCAAGGAACGGCAGGGTCGACGGCAGGGGGCGAGGTTCGATACGCATGTGGGCCGATCAGCCCCGCTCGCCGAGCAGCCACTCCAGCTGCACTTCGTGCTGACCACGGTCGTCGGTGACGAACACCGTGCCTTCGCTGATCATCACGTCCCATTTGATGGTGCGCGGCATGTCGGTGGCCAGCACTTCCAGCACCTCCTGGGGCACGGCAGCGATGTTCAGGTTCTTCAGGCCCTTGACTGCGTCCACCACCTTGTTCTGCCACACCCGCAGGCTGCCGTAGGCCAGCAGGCTGGTGCGCTCGGTGCGGCGCGAGCACCAGGTCAGGCGCTCGGCGTCCGGCTGGCCGACTTCGATCCAGTGCAGGATGCGGTCATCCAGGCTCTTTTCCCACAAAGCGGCTTCGTCAACATCCGACAGACCGCGGCCAAACGCCAGGTTTTCGTTGTACCAAAGGGCGTAGGCCAAAAGGCGCACAGCCATGCGCTCCTCGGTTTCCGACGGGTGACGTGCGATGGTCTGCCTGACGCTTTCGTACACGCCGCGGTCGAGGTCGGTCAGGTTCAGTTCGAATTTGTAGGTGGTGGACGGCTGGGCCATGGCAGACGGGCTTCTTCAAAGAAAAGTCGCACAGTCTAACCGATCCTGGGCCTGGCGACCTGTCGACGACAGCCCGCGACAGTACCTGCCACCCATCAGCTGTGATAAAACCACGTCTGTCACCCGCTGCCACGGATAATCCATGACCCTCCCCAGCAAACCTCTCGCCGGTCTGAAAGTCATCGAACTCGGCACCCTCATCGCCGGCCCCTTCGCCTCGCGCATCTGCGCCGAGTTCGGTGCCGAGGTGGTCAAGGTCGAGTCCCCCGATGGCGGCGACCCATTGCGCAAATGGCGCAAGCTGTACGAGGGCACATCGCTGTGGTGGTTCGTCCAGGCGCGCAACAAGCAATCGCTGACACTCAACCTCAAGCACCCCGAGGGCCTGGAAATTCTCAAGCGTTTGTTGGCCGAGGCCGACATCCTGATCGAGAACTTCCGCCCCGGCGTGCTGGAAAAGCTCGGGCTGGGCTGGGACGTGCTGCACGCGCTCAACCCGCGCCTGGTGATGGTGCGCCTGTCGGGTTTTGGCCAGACGGGGCCGATGAAGGACCAGCCGGGTTTCGGCGCGGTCGGCGAATCCATGGGCGGGCTGCGCTACATCACGGGTTTCGAAGACCGCCCGCCGGTGCGCACCCGCATCACCAACGGTGACACGATAGCCGCCCTGGGGGGCGTGATCGGCGCGCTGATGGCCCTGCGTCATCGCGAGGTCAATGGCGGCCAGGGGCAGGTGGTGGACGTGGCGCTGTATGAGGCGATCTTCGCCATGATGGAAAGCATGGTGCCGGAGTTCGACGTATTCGGGTTCATTCGCGAGCGCAGCGGCAATATCATGCCTGGCATCACCCCCTCCTCCATCCATACCAGTGCCGATGGCAAGCACGTGCAGATCGGCGCCAACGGTGATGCCATCTTCAAGCGCTTCATGCAGGCTATTGGCCGCAACGACCTGGCCAACGACCCGGCGCTGGCCACCAACGATGGCCGCGACCTGCGCCGTGATGAGCTGTATGGCGTGATCGACCGCTGGGCCAACGGCCTGCCACTGGAGCAGGTGATGCAGGTGCTCAACGACGCGCAGGTGCCTGCCAGCCGCATCTACTCTGCCGAGGATATGTTCAACGACCCGCAGTTCCTGGCCCGGGAAATGTTCCTCCAGGCCCGCCTGCCGGACGGCAAGCCGTTCCGTATGCCAGGCATCGTGCCCAAACTGTCGGATACGCCAGGTTCCACTGAGTGGGTTGGCCCGGCGCTGGGCGAGCACACCGCTTCGCTGCTGTCCCAGCTCGGCTACGACGAGGCTGCCGTCGCCCGCCTTCGCGAGCAGGGTGCAGTCTGAGCCGGTCTTCGGCGGTGCGCGCCCTGGGCCTGGCCCTGCTAACCCTTGTGCCGCTGTTCGCGGCGCAAACCCTCGAGGCTCGCGAGCGCCTGCAATGGCTGGTGCGCGACCTGCCGCCGTTCACCATCCAGGAGGGGGAGCAAAAAGGCCAAGGGGTGATCGACCAATTGCTGCCGCAGTTGATCGAGCAAATGCCCGAGTACGAGCACAGCATCGTGCGGGTCAACCGCGCGCGTGGCATGCAGATGCTTCAGGAGCGCCAGTTCACCTGCGACCCCACCTTGCTATGGACCCCAGAGCGAGCGCGCTTCGTAAAGTACTCCAAGCCGACGCTGGGCGTGCTGAGCAGCGGCGTGGTGGTGCGCAAGCGCGACCTGGCGCTGCTTGCCCCCTACCTTGACGGACAGCAGCTCGACCTCAAGCGCTTGCTGGAAGACACTTCACTCAAGCTCGGTATCGTCGCCGAGCGCAGCTATAGCGTGCAGGTCGATGACATACTGCGGCAGTTGCCCGACCGCTCGCTGAGCCGCCACTACGGGAATGACGCCACCGGTAACCTGCTGCAGATGCAGCAACTGGGGCGTGTGCAACTGGTGCTCGGCTACTGGCCGGAAGTGCGCTACCTGGCCCAGCAACAAGGCGGCACACTGGATGACTACCAGTTCCACCCGATCAAGGGCACCAATCGCTACCAGTTGTTTTATATCGCCTGCGCGGACAGCCCACTGGGCCGCGAAGCCATCGCCCGCATCGACCGCCTACTGCCGCAGCTGCGCCAGGAGTTCCTGCCGGGACTCTACGCCAAGTGGCTGGACCCGGAGCTGCGCATGGACTACCTGAAGGACACCCAGCAGTTCTTCGAAGAACCGCCCGCACCCACTGCCCCGGCGCCATAAAAAAGAAACCCCGGACGCTGGGGAGCGCAATCCGGGGTCAACTGAAAGCCCTTGGGGACTTCCGCGGCAGCCATTCGGTACCGGAGCAAAGCACCGAACCGCTGCCCTTACTGTGTCTGACGGGTCGTTCAGGCAAAGGTTCCATGAAATTGTCGAGGTTGTGCTGCGGCAGCGATCACGCAGGGCTGCAAACGCCCTTCGACGATCTGTAGGTCACGGTGCAGGCCATCGACCAGGTCGACCAGCAGGCGCTGTTCCTGCAACTGTCGTACTCGCACTGCACGCTTGAGCACTTCGGCGCCCTGGGGATCGAGCAGTGTCAGCAGGCGGTTGCCGTCGGCATCCGTGTCGTCGAGCTTGACCTGGTAGGGTGCCAGGGCATCGTTGAGCAATGAGCAGATTCTTTCCATCCGGCGTACTCGCTTGGCGGGGAGGTATTGGAACTGACCCTCGAGCGCCGCATAAAGTTCGCCGCGCCCGGTTCATCGAGCATGCGCGGGGGATATGACAGTTTGGATATCTTGCGCCGACCGAGTATCGCCAGGGCGCGCCAGGCACTTGAGTGCAGCCTGCAACGCGGCGATAGGCAGTGGCCAAGGCAGCTGCGCCAGCACCCAGGCGCCCAGGCGACGAGCCTCGCGCGACAGGTCCGGGCTTTCGCCGCCAGGCGCCCCTACGAACAGCAAGGCGCGTGTCAGCGACTGGGCCTGGATGAATTTCAACAATGCCATGGCGCATAGCGTCGGCATTTCATGATCGAGCACCAGCAGGTCGACAGGCTCTGCCAGCAGGCTAGCCTTGGCCTGCGCCAGGCCCGAGACGATACGCACGTTGAACACCCCTAGGGCATTGAATGCCTGGTGCATGGGAATGTGGTGCGAGGTGCTGGCCTGGACGATGAGGACGTTTAACCGATGCATGAGCCGCTCCTGATGGCCGACTGCCCTGATGGGTGGCCGGCTACTCTAGGCAGTAGCTCAATTACAGGGATATAGGAAAAGACTGAAAGAAGCTGGAGAAGCTTCCGGGAGGGCTTACCAGGAGTCTGTCAGTCCGCCCTCAACGTGAAGGCGGACTGACAACCAAGGCAGTTACAGCGGTTTGCCGCGGTTGCCGTGCTGGCTGACGAAGGCCTGTACCGCCTTCAGGTCGTTGGCCAATACCGTGCAACGCTCTTCACGGCTGAACAGGTCGCCCAGGTGCGCCGGCAGCTCCAGGGCCTTGGCGACACCGGCCTTCTCCACCGCTTCCGGGAACTTGACCGGGTGCGCAGTGCACAGCACTACCATCGGTGTATCCAGGCTGCGGCGGCACTCGCGAGCCGCTTTCACGCCAATGGCGGTGTGCGGGTCGAGCACTTCACCGGTGGCCTTGAACACTTCGGCGATGGTCTCGCAGGTCTGCTCGTCGCTGACCGCCAGCGAGTCGAACAGCTTGCGCGCCTCGGTCCAGCGGTCCTGCTCGACACTGAAACCACCCCCCTGCTTGAAGCTGTCCATCAGTTGGGCGATGGCGGCGCCGTTGCGGCCGTGCAGGTCGAACAACAGGCGCTCGAAGTTGGATGACACCATGATGTCCATCGACGGCGACAGGGTCGGGTGCAGGGCATCCTTGACGTACTGGTTGCCGCTCATGAAGCGGTGCAGGATGTCGTTGCGGTTGGTCGCGACCACCAGCTGGCTGATCGGCAGGCCCATGTTGCGTGCCAGGTAGCCGGCGAAGATATCGCCGAAGTTACCGGTCGGCACCGAGAACGCCACCGAACGGGCCGGGCCGCCCAGCTGCAAGGCTGCGTGGAAGTAGTAGACGATCTGGGCCATGATCCGCGCCCAGTTGATCGAGTTTACCGCCACCAAGCGAGTGCCCTTGAGGAACGACTGGTCGGCGAAGCTGGCCTTGACCATTTCCTGGCAGTCATCGAAGTTGCCTTCGATGGCGATGTTGTGGATGTTGTCGCCCAGAATGGTGGTCATCTGGCGGCGCTGCACTTGCGACACACGCTGGTGCGGGTGCAGGATGAAGATATCGACGTTGTCGCAACGGCGGCAGCCTTCGATGGCCGCAGAGCCGGTATCACCGCTGGTGGCACCGACGATCACCACGCGCTCGCCACGCTTGAGCAGCACGTGGTCGAGCAGGCGGCCGAGCAGTTGCAGGGCGAAGTCCTTGAAGGCCAGGGTCGGGCCGTGGAACAGCTCCATGACCCACTCGTTGCCGTTCAGCTGGCGCAGCGGCGCAACGGCGGCATGGGCGAACTCGCCGTAGGTTTCCTCGAGGATCTTCTTGAAGTCGGCATCGGCGATGCTGCCCTCGACGAACGGGCGCATCACCCGGAAGGCCAGCTCGTGATAAGGCAGGCCGGCCCAGGAGGCGATTTCTTCCTGGGTGAAGCGTGGCAGGTTTTCCGGTACATACAGGCCGCCGTCGGTGGCGAGGCCTGCCAGCAGGACATCTTCGAAGTTCAGGGCCGGAGCCTGGCCGCGGGTACTGATATAGCGCATGGTGCAAACCTTCGGTTCTGGGGGTGGGCCACCACGGCGGCCCGCCACTGAATTAATTGAGCTGTTCGACGCGAATGCGCACGACCCTACCGACCACATCCTGCAGCGACTCGAGGGCGACGATGGCGTCGTTGATACGCTTCTCGACCACACCATGGGTCAGCAGGATCATTGGCACCAGGCCGTCCTGCTCCTCGGCTTCCTTCTGCATGATCGACTCGATGTTGATGCCACGCTCCGACAGAATGCTCGCAACCTGGGCCAGTACGCCTGGGTGATCCTTGGCCTGGATGCGCAGGTAGTAGGCACTTTCGCACGCCTCGATCGGCAGGATCGGGTGGGCCGACAGCGAGTCTGGCTGGAAGGCCAAGTGCGGCACGCGGTTCTCCGGGTCGGAAGTCATGGCGCGCACCACGTCGACCAGGTCGGCGACCACCGACGAAGCCGTAGGCTCCATGCCGGCACCGGCGCCGTAGTACAGGGTGGAACCGGCGGCGTCACCGTTGACCATGACTGCGTTCATCACGCCATTGACGTTGGCGATCAGGCGGTCGTTGGGGATCAGCGTGGGGTGAACGCGCAGCTCGATGCCATCGGCGGTCCGGCGCGCCACGCCCAGGTGCTTGATGCGATAGCCCAGGGCCTCGGCGTAGTTGACGTCGGCAGTGGTCAGCTGGGTGATGCCTTCGGTGTAGGCCTTGTCGAACTGCAGCGGGATACCGAAGGCGATGGAGGCCAGGATGGTCAGCTTGTGCGCGGCATCGATACCTTCGACGTCGAAGGTCGGGTCGGCCTCGGCATAGCCCAGGGCCTGGGCCTCGGCCAGCACATCGGGGAAGGTGCGGCCCTTGTCGCGCATTTCGGTGAGGATGAAGTTGCCGGTGCCGTTGATGATGCCGGCCAGCCAGTTGATGCGGTTGGCCGACAGGCCTTCGCGAATGGCCTTGATCACCGGGATGCCACCAGCCACTGCCGCTTCGAAGGCGACGATAACGCCTTTCTCGCGGGCCTTGGCGAAGATCTCGTTGCCGTGCACGGCGATCAGCGCCTTGTTCGCGGTGACCACGTGCTTGCCGTTGTCGATGGCCTTGAGCACCAGGTCGCGTGCCACGGTATAGCCGCCGATCAGCTCGATGACGATGTCGATTTCAGGGTTGGTCGCAACTTCGAACACATCAGCGGTAATGGGGGTACCGGTAATCTGGCAGTTCGGGTTCTGCGAGCGCATGGCAATCTGTGCCACTTCAATACCACGCCCGGCACGGCGGGCGATCTCCTCGGCGTTGCGCTGAAGTACATTGAAGGTTCCGCCACCGACGGTCCCCAACCCACAGATGCCTACTTTGACCGGTTTCACTGTGAACTCCCCATTGAACGGCCGACGCGTGCGAAGGCCGTGAAAACTGCCGCCTCCCCATGAAGACGGCATCTATTGAATTACTTGTCGTCGGCCAAGGCCAACTTGGCGACCTGCGGTGCCGGCTGGTAGCCCGGAATCACCTTGCCATTTTCAAGAACGATTGCCGGCGTGCCATTTACACCAATCGACTGGCCCAGCTGGAACTGCTTGCCGACCGGGTTGGCGCACTTGGCCGCCTTGATTTCCTTGCCGTCGACCATCTTGTCCATCGCCGCGCGGCGGTCGCTGGAGCACCAAACGGCCTGCAATTGCTCGTCGCCTGGCGAGCCCAGACCCTGGCGCGGGAAAGCGACGTAGCGCACTTCGATACCGCGCTTGTTGAGCTCGGGGATTTCAGCGTGCAGCTTGTGGCAATACGGGCAGGTGGTGTCGGTGAATACAGTGATGTGCGACTTGGTTTCGCCCTTGGCCGGATAGACCACCATCTCTGCAGCCGGAATGCCGTTGATGAGCTTGGCAACGCCTTGGCGCTCGGTCTTCTCGGTGAGGTTGACCGGCTTGCCATCCTGCATCTGGTACAGGTAGCCCTGCATGAAGAACTGCCCATCGGCGCTGGCGTAGAGCACGCGGCCACCTTGCAACTTGACCTCGTACAGGCCACCGACCGGGCTGCTGGCGACGCTTTCGACCGGCACGTCCAGCTCGAGGGTTTGCAAGGTCTTGCGGATCGCCTGCTCGGCACCGGCGCTGGCATCGGTGGTCGCTGCAACGACGAAGGTACTGGCCAGCGCCAGGGCGGCGGCGGCGAAAATCTGGGTCACGCGCATGGGGTACTCCTGAAGGCGGACGGGGCCGGGGGGCGTCGCCTGCGGGAAAATCGCGGCAACCGGGCGGCCCTTGGTGCAAACCGCTCAAGCCTACCACATCAGGCTGGTGCTGAATGAGTCCTCAGGTGCCGCCCGGCGGAACATGAAAATCATTCATCCACGCGGGTGGTGCTGGGCGTGCAGCTGTTGCAGGCGCGCCTTGGCCACATGGGTGTAGATCTGCGTGGTGGACAGGTCACTGTGGCCCAGCAGCATCTGCACCACGCGCAGGTCGGCGCCATGGTTGAGCAGGTGGGTGGCGAAGGCATGGCGCAGGGTATGGGGCGACAGCGGCTTGTCGATACCGGCCACACGGGCGTGGTGCTTGATGCGGTGCCAGAAGGTCTGCCGGGTCATCTGCTCGCCGCGCTGGCTGGGGAACAGCACGTCGCTGGGGCGCGCGCGCAGCAGCTCGGCGCGACCGTCACGCAAATAGCGCTCGATCCACACCACCGCCTCTTCGCCCATCGGCACCAGGCGCTCCTTGCTGCCCTTGCCCATCACCCGCAACACCCCCTGGCGCAGGTTGACCTGGTCGAGGGTCAGGCTCACCAGCTCGGTCACCCGCAGGCCGCAGGCGTAGAGGACTTCGAGCATGGCACGGTCGCGCTGGCCGATAGCCTCGCCCAGCTCCGGCGCCTTGAGCAGGGCCTCGACGTCGGCCTCCGACAGCGATTTGGGCAAGGGCCTACCCAGTTGCGGCATGTCTACCTGCAAGGTCGGGTCGACGGCCACTAGGCGTTCGCGTAGCAGGTAGCGGAAGAAGCCGCGTACGCCGGACAGGAAACGCGCCGTGGAACGAGGCTTGTAGCCTTGCTCGAGGCGCCAGGCCAGGTGGTCGAGGATCAACTCGCGACCGGCGTCGGGCAAAGCCACGCCATGCTCTTGCAGCCAGCCGTTGAACAGGGCCAGGTCGCTGCGATATGAAGCGCGAGTGTTGTCGGAGAGGCCTTTTTCCAACCACAGGGCGTCGAGGAATTGGTCGATCAGGGGGTGGTCTAGGGCGGGCATTGGTCTGGTGGCGAATTGCGTTGAAAGTTAGGGCAGTGTTTCACAGAGGGTTATGGGTTGTCTGTAGCGTCCCTATCGCGGGGCAAGCCCGCTCCCACAGGACCTCCACTGTCTTTGTGGGGGGGGGCGTTGCCCCCCCGATGGGCCGGACACGGCCCCCGCAAAAAAAAAAGGAAAGCACACAAAATAAAAAAACAAAAAC
>NZ_JBNNVR010000086.1:0-23659 GCF_050280645.1 Pseudomonas sp. NPDC089554 | reverse complement strand
TCGGTCACAGCCGTGTCATTCCACTGCTCGACGATCACCGCCCGTTCCTCGGCATCCAGCAGCGGCAACTCAGCCACCTTGGCCTGCGGGTTGGCAACGATGCCCTGCAACAGGTTCAACCAATGCCGGGCCATGCGCTCGATGCGCTCGGGCTCGAACAAATCGGTGGCATAGATGAACGCCGCGCTCAACCCCTGTCCCGAGTCCTGGGTTTCCAGCGTCAAGTCCAACTGCGCAGTCCCGGCATCCCACTCCAGCGCCTCGACCGTCAACCCCGGCAGGCCCAGGGCTCCCGCCTGGCGCACGCCGTCCTGGTGGTTGTACATCGCCTGGAACAGCGGGTTGTGGCTCAGGCTGCGCGACACGCCCAGCGCCTCGACCAGGTGCTCGAACGGCAGGTCCTGGTGCTCCTGCGCCTCGCGCACCTGCTGGTCGACCCGGCGCAACAACGCCGCAAAGCCTTCCTCGCCCCGCACCTGGGCCGCCAGCACCTGGGTGTTGACGAACAACCCGATCAGCCGCTCGGTCTCCAGACGATTGCGGTTGGCTACCGGCACGCCGACGCGGATTTCATCCTGGCCGCTGTAGCGTTGCAGCAGCGCCTGGAACGACGCCAACAGCAGCACGAACAGGCTTACGCCCTGCCCTTGCGCCAGCTGGCGCAGCCCTTGTTGCAAAGCAGATGGCACATCCACCGCCAGGCGCGCACCGGCAAAACTCATGCTGGCCGGGCGCGGATGGTCGGTGGGTAGCTCCAGCACCTGCTCCGGGTCGCCGAGCTGGGCTTTCCAGTAGCCCAGTTGGCGTTCGCGTTCGCCGGACTCCATCCACTGCCGCTGCCAGGCGGCGAAATCGCCGTACTGCACCGGCAAGGCCGCAAGCTGCTGCGCGACACCGGCGTAGCACGCCATCAACTCCTCGACCATCAGCGACATCGACCAGCCATCGGTGACGATATGGTGCAGCACCAGCACCAGCAGGTGTTCATCCTCGGCCAAGCGCGCCAGCCGCACCCGCAGCAGCGGGCCCTGTTGCAGGTCGAAGGGCTGGGCAGTCAGCTCGGCCACACACTGGCGCAGACGCTGCTCGCGCGCAGGGCCAGTGGCGTCGAGCGTAGTCTGCTCGATCAGCACCTGGGCGCTGACATCGATCACCTGGGCCATCTGCCCATCGACCTCGACGAAGCGCGTGCGCAGGCTGGCGTGGCGCTCGACCAGGCGGGCGAAGCTGTCGTGCAGCCGGGCGATGTCCAGGGCGCCGCGCAGCACCAGTGCGGTGGGAATGTGGTAGGCGCTGGCGGTGGGCTCCAGTTGCCAGAGGAACCACTGGCGCTGCTGGGCGTAGGACAGCGGCAGGCGCTCGCCGGCAGCCGCCGGGACGATTGGCAGCCGGGCCACGTCGATGCCCATTTCATGCAGTTTGGCGAACAGCAGGCGGCGCTTGTCGCCGCCCAGCCCCTTGATGCGCTCGACCAGTTGCTGGTTGCGTGCGGCGTATTCAGACATTGTCCATCTCCAGTTCATCCAGGACGCCGAAGATCTGGTCCAGCTCGGCATCGCGTGCTTGCGCCGAACCGTCCTGCTCCAGGTGCGCGGCCAACTCGCCGAGGGTGCGCAGGCCATGGAATTCGCGGATCTTCAGTTCCCTATCGAGTTCGCCGCGGATGCGCGAGAGCAGCATCACCAGTTGCAGCGAGTGCCCACCGAGGGCAAAGAAATCGTCGTCCAGGCCCACGCGCTCGACGCCGAGCACGTCCTGCCAGATCAGCGCCAGGCGCCGCTCCAGGTCGCTTTGCGGGGCTACGTAGGTTTTTTGCAGCAGGCTGGCGTCGGGGGCGGGCAGCGCCTTGCGGTCGAGCTTGCCATTGGTGGTCAGGGGCAGTTCGACTAGGAAAATCAGGTGCGCCGGGACCATGTATTCCGGCAGCGGGCCGCGCAGGCCGGCCTTGATGCGTTCGCGGGCTGCAAACTGGTCATCGGCGCTGGCGTCGACCAAGGTCGCGTCGCTCGGCACCACGTAGGCCACCAGTTGCAGGGCGTCGCCTTCGCCATGGGGCAATACCGCCACGCTGCCCACTGCCGGGTCGGCCAGCAGGCGCGCTTCGATTTCACCCAGCTCGATGCGGAAACCGCGGATCTTCACCTGGTGGTCGATGCGACCGATGTACTCGATCACGCCATCGGCCTGGTAGCGGGCCAGGTCGCCGGTGCGGTACAGGCGGCCACCGTCGTTACCGAAGGGGTCGGGGATGAAGCGCGTGGCGCTGAGGTCGCCACGGTTCAGGTAGCCACGGGCCAGGCCCGCCTTGCCGACGTAGAGTTCGCCTACGCAGCCCTTGGGCACGGGGTTGAGGTCGCCGTCGAGCAGGTACCACGACAGGTCTTCGATGGGCTCGCCGATGGGGCTGCTGGCTTCCAGTTCCAGGTCGGCCAGGGTCAGCGGGCGGTAGGTCACGTGCACAGTGGTTTCGGTGATGCCGTACATGTTCACCAATTGCGGGGCCTGGTCGCCGAAGCGCTCGAACCAAGGGCGTAGGCTTTTCACGTCCAACGCTTCGCCGCCGAAAATCACCTGGCGCAGCTGGTGTTCGCCGGGTTCGGTGCAAGCCACTTGCATCAGTGCCTTGAAGGCCGATGGGGTCTGGTTGAGCACGGTGACGCCCTGCTCGCACAGCAGTTGGTAGAAGTCGCGTGGCGAGCGGGTGGTGTCTTGCGGCACGACCAACAGGCGCCCGCCATACAGCAGCGCGCCGAAGATTTCCCAGACCGAGAAGTCGAAACCGTGGGAGTGGAACAGCGTCCAGACATCCTGCGGGCCGAAGCCGAACCAACGGTCGGTGGCCGAGAACAGGCGCAGCACGTTGCGGTGCGGCAGCAGCGTGCCCTTGGGTTTGCCGGTTGAGCCGGAGGTGTAGATGACGTAGGCCAGGTTGTCCGGGCTTACCGCAGTGACAGGGTCGTCTTCACGCGAGGCAGTATCGCCGAGCAGCAAAACCGGCAATTGCGCGGGCACTGGCAAGCGGTCCAGCACTTGCGGCTGGGCCAGCAGCAAGGCAATGCCGCTGTCTTCGATCATGTAGGCCAGGCGGTCCTGCGGATAGGCCGGGTCCAGCGGCACATAGGCGCCACCAGCCTTGAGAATCGCCAGCAGGCCCACGAGCATCTCCAGGCTGCGCTCCACGGCCAGGCCCACCAGCACATCCGGACCGACACCTTGGGCGATCAGCTCATGGGCCAGGGCATTGGCCCGACCATTGAGCTGGGCGTACGTCAGTTGCTGGCTTTCGAAGGTAACGGCCACGTTATCGGCATACTCTCTCGCCCGCTGGGCGATGACCTGGTGCAGGCACTGCTCCACCGGATGCTCGACCAGCGCCTTGTTCCACTCGCCCAAAGCAGCCTGGCGCTCACTGTCCGCCAGCAACGGCAAATCGGCGACACGCTGCTGCGGCACTTCGACCAGGCCCTGCAACAGCGCCTGCCAATGCCGCGCCAAACGCTCGATGGTCGGTGCCTCAAACAGGTCGGTAGCATAGGTGAACAGCGCCTCGATGCCCTCCTCACCCTCGAAGGTGTCGAGCATCAGGTCGAACTGCGAAGTCTTGCCTTCTATAGCTAGGCCCTCCAAGTCCAGCCCGCCCACCTGACGCCGTGCCGCACCTTGGCGCGCCTGGGCCTGGTGGTTGAACAGCACCTGGAACAGTGGGTGGTGGGTGGTGCTGCGCTGGGGTTGCAGGGCCTCGACCAGTTGCTCGAACGGCAGGTCCTGGTGCGCCTGGGCGTCCAGGGCAGACTGGCGCACCTGGCGCAGCAGCTGGGTAAAGGGCATCTGCGGGTCGATACGCGCTTGGAGCACTTGGGTGTTGACGAAGAAGCCGATCAGCCCTTCGGTCTCCAACTGATGACGGTTGGCGACCGGCACGCCCACGCGTACCGAGGGCTGACGGCTATAGCGGTGCAACAAGGCTTGCAGGGAAGCCAGCAACAGCATGAACAGCGTGGCGCCTTCGGCCTGGGCCAGGGTTTTCAGGCGTGCTGCCAGTTCTGCGGGAACTGTGATCGCCAAGGTGGCGCCGCGGGCGCTGGCCTGGGCCGGACGCGGGTGGTCCAGCGGCAGCTCGATCACCTCGTGGTCGTTGCCCAGTTGCGCAACCCAGTAGGCCAGCTGACGCTCGGCTTCGCCCTCGGCCATGCGCGCCCGCTGCCACAGGGCGTAGTCGGCGTATTGCACCGGCAATGCGGGTAGCTGTGGCGCGCCGCCCTGGCTGAACGCCTCATAGGCGTGCAGCAGTTCCTCGACCATGCGCTGCATGGACCAGGCATCGGACACGATATGGTGCTGGGTCAGGGCCAGCACATGATGGTCGTCTGCCAGGCGCAGCAGGCCAACGCGCAGCAGCGGGCCTTGGGCCAGGTCGAACAGCTGGCGGGCCTGCGCCTCGACCCAGGCTTCGACACTGGCCTGGGCGCCCAGGGTCTGCGGCGCGATTTGCAGCGGCGCCGGCTGGGCGATCACTTGAACCAGCTGCTTGCCGTCGTGATGGAAGGTGGTGCGCAAGGTTTCGTGGCGTTCGACCAGCAGGCTGAAAGCCCTTTCCAGCGCGACCACATCCAGCGCGCCGCGCAGGTGCAGCGCCGTGGGAATGTGATAGGCGGTGCTTTGCGGGTCCAGCTGCCACAGGTACCACTGGCGCTCCTGGGCGTAGGACAACAGCAGCGGCTGGTTGCGTTCGGCTGGCAGCAGCGGCGTCTGGCGCGCTTCGCCTTGCCCGAGGCAGGCGGCGAAGGCACGCAGGGTGCTGTGCTCGAACAGGCGCTTGAGTGGCACTTGCATGCCCAGCACCTGGCTCAGGCGCGAAACGACCTGGGTGGCCAGTAGCGAGTGGCCGCCGAGGACGAAGAAATCGTCCTCGGCGCCAACCTGCGGCAGTTGCAACACCTCGGCCCAGGCTTGGGCGACCGCTATTTCGAGTGGGCCCTGGGGTTCGACATAGGCCTGTTGCAGCAGGCTGGCATCGGGCGCGGGCAGCGCCTTGCGGTCGAGCTTGCCATTGGTGGTCAGCGGCAGTTCGGTAAGGAACAGCAAGTGCGCTGGGACCATGTATTCCGGCAGCGGGCCGCGCAGGCCGGCCTTGATGCGCTCACGGGCGTCGGCTTGGGTTTGTGGGTCGGCGGTGGCCAGGCTGGTGTCTTTAGGTACGACGTAAGCCACCAGTTGCAGGGCCTCGCCTTCGCCGTGAGGCAGTACCGCGACGCTGCCCACCGCCGGGTCGGCCAGCAGACGCGCTTCGATTTCGCCCAGTTCGATGCGGAAGCCGCGGATCTTCACTTGGTGGTCGATACGCCCGATGTACTCGATCACGCCATCGGCCTGGTAGCGGGCCAGGTCGCCGGTGCGGTACAGGCGGCCACCGTCGTTGCCGAACGGGTCGGGGATGAAGCGCGTGGCGCTGAGGTCGCCACGGTTCAGGTAGCCACGGGCCAGGCCTGCTTTACCAACATAGAGTTCGCCGACGCAGCCCTTGGGGACTGGGTTGAGGTCGCCATCGAGCAGGTACCACGACAGGTCTTCGATGGGCTCGCCGATGGGGCTGCTGGCTTCCAGCTCTAGGTCGGCCAGGGTCAGCGGGCGGTAGGTCACGTGCACGGTGGTTTCGGTGATGCCGTACATGTTCACCAATTGCGGGGCCTGGTCGCTGAAACGCTCGAACCAGGGGCGCAGGCTTTTCACGTCCAACGCTTCGCCGCCGAAAATCACCTGGCGCAGCTGGTGTTCGCCGGGTTCGGTGCAGGCCACTTGCATCAGTGCCTTGAAGGCTGAAGGGGTCTGATTGAGCACGGTTACGCCCTGCTCGCACAGCAATTGGTAGAACTCGCGTGGGGAACGGGTGGTGTCCTGCGGGACGACCAGCAGGCGACCGCCATACAGCAGCGCGCCGAAGATCTCCCAGACCGAGAAGTCGAAGCCGTAGGAATGGAACAGCGTCCAGACATCCTGCGGGCCGAAATCGAACCAGCGGTCGGTGGCGCTGAACAGACGCAGCACGTTGCGATGCGGCAGCAGCGTGCCTTTGGGTTTGCCGGTGGAGCCGGAGGTGTAGATGACGTAGGCCAGGTTGTCCGGGCCTACCGCAGTGACAGGGTCGTCTTCACGCGAGGCAGTATCGCCGAGCAGCACAACCGGCAATTGTGCGGACACTGGCAAGCGGTCCAGCACTTGCGGCTGGGCCAGCAGCAAGGCAATGCCGCTGTCTTCGATCATGTAGGCCAAACGATCCTGCGGGTAGGCCGGGTCCAGCGGCACGTAGGCGCCGCCAGCCTTGAGGATCGCCAACAAGCCCACGACCATCTCCAGGCTGCGCTCAACGGCCAGCCCCACCAGCACATCCGGGCCGACACCTTGGGCGATCAACTCATGGGCCAGGGCGTTGGCACGACCGTTGATCTGGGCATAGGTCAGCTGCTGGTCGTCGAAGGTAACGGCCACGTTATCGGTATGCTCGCGCGCGCGCTGGGCAATGACCTGATGCAGGCACTGCTCCACCGGATGCTCGACCAACGCCTTGTTCCAGTCATCGATAATCGCACCACGCTCTTCGTCAGCCAGCATTTCCAGCTCGCAGAGCCGCTGCCCCTCCCCGCTGACCAGCGCCTGCAACAGCGCAATCCAGTGGCTCGCCAAGCGCTCGACCGTGGCCAACTCGAACAGGTCGCTGGCATAGGTAAACGCAGCGCGCAGCTGCCCGCCCTTCTCGAAAGTATCCAGGGTGAGGTCGAACTGGGTCGTGCGCCCTTGCCATTGCACCTGCTCCAGCGCCAACCCCGACGCCAGCGTATAGGTACTGATATCCGCCACTTCCGGCTGGTGGTTGTACATCACCTGGAACAAGGGCGTGCGGCTGGCATCGCGCTCCAGGCGTAGCGCTTCGACCAATTGCTCGAACGGCAGGTCCTGGTGGGCCTGGGCGCCGAGCACCACGGCCTTGACCTGTTGCAGGAACGCACCGACCTCAAGCTGGCCATCTACCGAGTTACGCAGCACCTGGGTATTGACGAAGAAGCCGATCAGCCCCTCCACCTCGGCACGGTTGCGGTTGGCGATGGGTGTGCCGACGCGAATGTCGTGCTGGCCGCTATAGCGTTGCAGCAGCAGATTGAAAGCTGCCAGCAGCACCACGAACAGGCTGACCTCCTGGCGCCGGGCCAAGGCCCGCAGCTGCTCGGCCAGCCCGGCGTCGACGGCGAACTCCCAGCGCACCCCAGCATGGCTGGGTTGCGCTGGGCGCGGGTGATCGGTGGGCAACTCCAGCGCCGGGTGATCGTTGCCCAGCTGTGCCAGCCAGTAATCCAGCTGGCGCTGCTGCTCGCCCGCCTCCAGCCAACGGCGCTGCCACAGGGCGTAGTCGCGGTACTGGATCGGCAGCGCCGGCCAGGCCGGCGGCTGGCCCACCCGGAAGGCCTCGTAGGCCTGGATGAATTCATCGATCAGCACCGACATCGACCAACCGTCGGCGACGATGTGGTGCAAGGTCAGCAGCAGCACGTGCTCCTGCGCCGACAGCTCGAGCAGGCGAATGCGCAGCAACGGCCCCCCGACCAGGTCGAACGGCTGCACGGCCATGGCCTCGGCCTGCTCGACCACCTGCCGCTCGCGCTCAGCCTCTGGCAGGCCTGCCAACGATTGCCACTGCACGACCACCGGCGCCGTTAGCGGGGCTTGCAGCACCTGGTCGTCGGCCTGGCGCTGGAACACGGTACGCAGGGTTTCGTGGCGCTCGACCAAGGCGGCGAAGGTCTGCTCCAGCGCAGTGCGGTCCAGCGGGCCTTTAAGGCGGACGGCGGCTGGCAGGTTGTAGGCGCCGCTGCCCGGCTCCAGGGCCCAGAGAAACCACATGCGTTGCTGGGCGAACGACAAGGCATGGCGATCATCCGCCTCGATCCCGGCCGGAATCGGAAACTGTTGGAAGCTGACCCCTTCCTTCTCCAGCGCCGCGAGGAACGTGCGTCGCTTGTCCAGGGGCAGGCCGATGAAGCGGCCGGCGAGCTTGAGGGATTGATCAGCATTCATTTCAGAGCATCCGGGTTCAGAGGCAGGAAGCGCAAAGGCGTGTCGTAGCTATAGAACGAACATGGGCGGGAAAAATTAGCGCCTGGTGGCGGCGTGAGGCGGGGGCTTAGCGGCGACCTGCGGAGAAGAAAAAACCTGATGGGGTAAATTCTTTCCCATGCAATTCGTTATCATTCCTGCCAGGGTCCGAACGGTGAAAAGACACGATGACCCCGCGACGGAGTTAAGACACTCAATCGCGAAACATTTTGTTGCATTTACAGGCAGCAGCTTTTGCGGTCTCGTCCGTCCTTAAAGGTGAGATTTCGTGAAAACCAAGCTTCTGGCTACCCTGCTGGCGCAGTACGCATCCGGTGCGTGCTGCGCTCGTCTATTTACGCCCTGACATCAAGTTGCCGCCCCAATGTCGAAAAAGTCGCGCTCAAAAATCTGGTTCCTGGTGCACAGCTGGCTGGCCTTGCCCATCTGGTTCTTCGTACTCATCGTCTGCTTCACCGGCATGCTCGCGGTGGTCAGCCAGGAGATCGTCTGGCTGGCCAACCCCGACGTGCGCGCCAGCGCGCCGAGCGATGATGCCCCGCGCCTGAGCCACCAGCAGGTGCTCGACGCCCTGCACAAGGCCGAGCCGAACATGGCGGTGCGCACCATGAGCCAGCCTGATGGCTCGCACTTTGCCCTCAACGTCGGCGTCACCTACCCCGACGGCACTTCGCCCACCCTTTATGTGAACCCCTACACCGGGGCGATCCAGGGCAAGACCCCCGACTTCAACTTCGAAGCCTTCACCCGCGCCCTGCACGGCTGGTGGTTGGTGCCGTTCATCAACGGCTACAGCTGGGGCTGGTACCTGGTCTCGATACTCGGCCTGCCGATGTTCGCGTCGCTGGTCACGGGCCTGGTGGTGTACAAGAAATTCTGGAAAGGCTTCTTCAAGGTTCCGCGCCTGGCCCATGGCCGCCGCATCTTCTGGGGCGATGTGCACCGCCTGGCGGGCGTGTGGTCGATCTGGTTCATCGCGGTCATTTCCATCACCGGCACCTGGTTCCTGGTGCAGGCGATTTTGGCCGACAGCAAGATCACCATTTCCTCCGAACCGATCGTGCCAGTGATCACCCGCGAGCAGGTGCCGCAGACCGCCGACGGCAGCCCGGCACCGCGCATCGACCTGGACCAGGCCATCCGTACCGCCCGCGCCAACATTCCGGACCTGGACATCAGCTACATCACCCTGCCAGCCACCGCCTACAGCCATGTCAGCCTGATGGGTCGCGGCTGGTACCCGTTGATGTTCCAAAGCGCAGCGGTCAACCCCTACACCGACAAGGTCGACAGCCAGTTCCTGCTGGGCGACCGCTCGGGCCTGGAGTTCTTCACCGAGTCCATGCGCCCGCTGCACACCGGTGACTTCGGCGGGCTGCCGATCAAGCTGGTGTGGTTCTTCTTCGGTTTGATATTGACCCTGATGGTGTTCAGCGGGCTGCTGATCTGGACCAAGCGCACCGCCCAGGCCACCGCCGCCGCCCTGAAACGTAGCGAGCGCCCGGCGCGCGCAGCCAAACCTGAATTGGAGGTACAGCCATGAGCCAGGCCCAAGCCCTGCCGCAAGGCGGCTTCAAACAGTGGTGGCTGAAATGGCGCTTCCATCTGAACATCCTGCTGATCCTCATTCCCTTGGGGTTCATGCCCCTGTACTTCTCCAATGCCCGTCTGTTCCTGGGTGAAAGCGGCCTGGGCGCCACCGTGGTGAACGACATCCAGGTCGACCGCTGGACCCTGGACCTGGCCGAGTTTCTCGAGGGGCCGCCGCGTGCCGACGGCCAGGCCGGCTACTTCAAGTTCATCACCGCCGCTTGCGGCAACTGCACCGACAGCGCCAAGGCGATCTACCTGCGCATCGGCAAGCCACGCAGCCTGCGCGCCGCCGGTTCGCTGCTGTTCGGCTCGCCGTATCGCATGGGCACGTCGTTGCCGATTCCGGCCAACACCCGCCCCGACGCCGAAATCTGGATCACCATCGAAGGCTGGGACGGCAGCATGCACCAGGCATCCGTGCCGCTGGCCAAGGTATCGCCGACCACCGTCGCCTGGCTCGAGAAACAAGGAGGCAAGAAATGAAACACCTGTTGCGCAGGCTCGCCCTGCCCTTGCTGGTAGTGGCCGCAGGCCCCGCCCTGGCCCACAACCCGATGTGCGACTGCGAGCCGGTGGCCGGCGACCAGATCAAGTGCACCGGCGGCTTCTCCGACGGCAGCGGCGCCCCTGGGGTGACCCTGGATGTGATCGGCTACGACGAGCAAGTATTGGTGCCCGGCAAGCTCGGCGATGACTCGAGCCTGACCTTCAAGCGCCCTGACGGCGAGTTCTACGTGCTGTTCGATGCTGGCCCCGGCCACGTGGTGGAAATCGACTACGCGGACATCGCCCAACCATGAGCCGTGCCCAAGTCATTCGCCCGGCCGGTGCCGGGCATGAAACCCTCTATGTACTGCTGACCGCGCTGCTCATCTTGGCCGTGGCGTCCACCGTAGTGATGCTGCGCGGCGAGCGCGTCGACGAGCAGGTTATCGCCAGCCACCAGATCGACGCCCGCCGCGACCTCACCCCCGCCGAACAAGGCCTGTACACCGACCTGCACGTGGCCCTCGACGAGATCCGCGCTCTGCGCGAGGAAAACGCCGCCGTGCCCAGCGTCGAGGCCCTGGCCGAGGAAGGCCTGCCGCCCTTCGTCGAAGACACCAGCAGCGCCAGCCGTGGCAAGCACCAATGGCAGTGGCTGGACAGCGGCGCCTACCTGGGCCGCAGCCAGGACGCCCAGGTGGCCGGCAGTTTTCTGCTGGTGCTGCCGAGCGAGGCCAATGCCCCCGCCGATGTCTGGCTGCGCCGCGACAGCAGCGCCACCGCCCCGGACGACCTGGGCAGCGAGGCATTGATCGCCGCCGGTTGGCAACAGGTGGTCAGCCACTACGACGCCGGCGTCACCCGCGAACACCGTCACTGAACCCAAGGACTCCCCCATGCTCCGCTCCGCCCTCGCCCTGCTTTTGGCCTGCGTGCTGCCGGCCGTAGCCCTGGCCGACACCGGCAAGCCCCTGCGTATCGGCATCACCCTGCACCCGTACTACAGCTACGTCAGCAACGTGGTCGGCGACCGCGCCGAAGTGGTGCCGCTGATTCCCGCTGGCTTCAACCCCCATGCCTACGAGCCGCGCGCCGAGGACATCAAGCGTATCGGCAGCCTGGACGTGATCGTGCTCAACGGCATCGGCCACGACGACTTCGCCGACCGCATGATCGCCGCCAGCGAGAAGCCCGACATCAAGACCATCGAATCCAACGAGAACGTCCCGCTGCTGGCCGCCACCGGCATTGCCGCACGCGGTGCGGGCAAAGTGGTCAACCCGCACACCTTCCTGTCGATCAGCGCCAGCATCGCCCAGGTAAACAACATCGCCCGTGAGCTGGGCAAGCTCGACCCGGCCAACGCCAGCTACTACATGCAGAATGCCCGCGCCTACGCAAAGCGCCTGCGCATGCTGCGCGCCGAGGCCCTGGCCAAGGTCACCGAGGCGCCGGGCGCGGAGTTTCGCGTGGCGACCATCCATGCCGCCTACGACTACCTGGTGCGTGACTTCGGCCTGGAAGTGACCGCCGTGGTTGAGCCTGCCCACGGCATCGAGCCGAGCCCGGCGCAGTTGAAGAAGACCATCGACCAGCTCAAGGCCCTGGACGTGAAGGTGATCTTCTCGGAAATGGACTTCCCCTCGGCCTACGTGGAAACCATTCAGCGCGAATCTGGCGTGCACATCTACCCGCTGACCCACATTTCCTACGGCGAATACACCAAGGAGAAGTACGAGGTGGAGATGAAGCGCAACCTCGACACGGTGGTCAAGGCCATCCAGGAGAACCGCGCATGACCGCTGCGGCCAACCTCACCGCCAGCAGCGGACCACGCATCGAGTTCGCCGGTATCGACCTGACCCTGGGCCGTACGCGCATTCTCGAGCAGGTTGGCTTCAGCGTCGCCGCCGGCAGCGTACATGCCATCGTCGGGCCGAACGGCGGCGGCAAGAGCTCGCTGATCAAGACCCTGCTCGGGCAGATGCCGCACCAGGGCCAGCTGACCCTGCACTGGCCAAGCGCACGCGAAGTGATCGGCTACGTGCCCCAGGCGCTGGAGTTCGACCGCGGGCTGCCAATGACTGTCGACGACTTCATGGCCGCCATGTGCCAGCAGCGCCCGGCCTTCCTGGGCCTGTCGCGCAAGGTACGCCCGGACATCGACGCAGCACTGGCGCGGGTGGGCATGCTGGAGAAGCGCAAGCGGCGCATGGGCGCACTGTCGGGCGGTGAACGCCAGCGCGTGCTACTGGCCCAGGGCCTGATCCCCGAGCCGCAACTGCTGGTGCTGGATGAACCCATGTCGGCGCTCGACGAGGCTGGTATCCAGGTGTTCGAGCAACTGCTGCACGGCTGGCGCCAGGCCGGCACCACCGTGCTGTGGATCGAGCACGACCTGGAAGCGGTGCTGCGCCTGGCCGACCGAGTCACCGGGCTGAGCCGCAAGGTACTGTTCGACGCCCCACCGGCCCAGGCCCTGACCCCAGAACGCCTGCTCGGCCTGTTCTCCGTCCACCCGCGCAGCGAGAGCCTCGCCTGATGAGTTATGAAGCCTTCCGCCAGCTGGTCCAGCAATGGGCCACCGCTGGCTACCTGCCGGAGGCCCTGGCCTACGGTTTCGTGATCAACGCCCTGCTCGCGGGCCTGATGATCGGCCCGGTACTGGGCGGCCTGGGCACCCTGGTGGTGGTCAAGCGCTTTGCTTTCTTCTCCGAGGCCGTGGGCCATGCGGCGCTGACCGGCGTTGCCATCGGCATCCTGCTGGGCGAACCGTACACCGGGCCCTATGGCAGCCTGTTCGGCTACTGCCTGCTGTTCGGCATCCTGCTGAACTTCCTGCGCAACCGCACGGGGCTGTCGCCCGACACCCTTATCGGGGTGTTCCTCTCGGTGTCCCTGGCCCTGGGCGCGAGCCTGCTGCTGATGCTGGCGGGCAAGATCAACGTGCACATCCTCGAGAACGTGCTGTTCGGCTCGGTACTGACCGTCAGCGCCCACGACCTGGTGGTGCTGGGCGTGGTGGCGATCCTGGTGCTGGCCCTGGCCCTGCCGCTGTACAACCGCATCATCCTGGCCAGCTTCAACCCGCAGCTGGCCGCCGTACGTGGCGTGGCGGTGAAGACCCTGGACTACCTGTTCGTGGTGCTGGTGACCTTGGTGACCGTGGCCTCGGTGAAGGTGATCGGGGCGATCCTGGTGGGCGCCCTGCTGGTGATTCCAGCGGCCGCTGCGCGCCTGGTCAGCCAGTCGTTGAAGGGCTTCTTCTTCGTCTCGGTAGCAATCGCCACCCTGAGCACCCTGCTGGGCATCCTGCTGCCGATCGTCTTCGACCTGCCGGTGCCGTCCGGTGCCGCGATCATCCTGGTGTCCGGCGCCTGTTTCGCCCTCGCCGCCCTGGCCCGCGCCCTCGTCCCTCGCCTGCAAGGAAACCCGGCATGACCCTGAACTTCAAACCGCTGTGCCTGGCTTTGGCCCTGGCTGCCCTGCCCGCCCTGGCCCAGGCCGCCCAGCCCGCCGCCGCGCCCCAGGTACTGACCACCCTGCCGGTGACCCACAGCCTGGCCGTGGCCTTGCTCGATGGCACTTCGGTGCAGCTCAAGCGCGCCGCGCCCGCCAACCTGCCCGCCACTCGCCAGCCCTCGTACTTCACCGGACGCGGTGGCGAAAGCCTGCAAAAGGCAGCGCGCGAAGCGGATGCGGTGATCGGAGTGCGTTCGATCTGGCGTGACGACCCGCTCTACCCCATGGCCCGGCGCAGCAATATCCGCATCGTCGAGATCGACGCCGCGCACCCGGTGGACGGCGCACTGCCGGGCATCGCGGTCAGTGGCGACGACGCCTTCGCCGGTTACCCGTGGCTGAACCCGATCAACCTCGGGCGCATGGCCGATGTGGTGGCCAATGACCTGGAGCGCCTGTCGCCGGCCGACAAGGCGAAAATCCAGGCCAACCTGGCGGGCCTCAAGCGTCAACTCCTGGAGCTGACCAGCAGCAGCCAGACTCGCCTGGCCGAGGCTGACAACCTCAGCGTGGTGAGCCTGTCCGAACGCCTGGGCTACCTGGCCAGCGGGCTGAACCTGGACGTGGTGGCGCAGCCGCTGCCGGCCGGGGACAAGTGGGACGAGGTCACGCTCAAGGCGCTGGGTGAGAACCTCAAGACGCAGGATGTGGCGTTGGTACTGCACCATCGTCAGCCGGAGGCCGAGGTGGTCAAGGCGATCGAGGCGGCTGGTGCGAAGCTGGTGGTGGTCGAGAGCGACCCGGAAGATACCTTGGTTGGGCTCAAGGCCAGTGTCGACCAGGTGGTGGCGGCGTTGCGCCAGGGCTGAAGGTCTGCAGTGACTGCTTCGCGGGTAAACCCGCGAAGCAGTCACTGCCCAACGCAAATCATTTCACCGCTTCATGCACCGCTGATACCGCTCATCCACCCTCCCCGCGAACCACGCCGTGGTGAGCTTGCGGGTAATCTTCGGGCTCTTGAGCTCGATCCCTGGCAACACCGCCCTCGGCAAAGCCTTGCCGGCCTTGGCCTCGGCCAACGCGAACACACCTTGGTACAGGTCGGTTTCCTCAAGCGCCAGGCTGTCTTCCTTCTCCAACTGACTGCGAATCTGCGGGTTACGCAGCCCCAGCTGCCGTCCCAACGTACGCGCCGCCTTCTCCGTCGCCCCCGGCATGATCGCCCCCGGGGCGATCAAGTCGCCATCGAGCGCCAGCTTGGCCCCCGTCACCTGGCTCAACGCCGCCTGGAATGCCGCGTTACGACTGGCGTACCAACCCGCGTTGAAGTCGGCATAGCGGTACAGCTGGCGCTCGTAGTGGGCCGGGTAGCCCAGCAGGTGAGCGATACCGAAATACATCCCGCCGCGTCGGCTGAACACCTCCTGGCGCACCGTGCCCTGCCGGGTGTAGGGGTAGTCCTGAGCGTGCCGCTCGGCGAAATCGATACTCACCTGCATCGGCCCGCCCGTGCGCACCGGGTTCAGGCCGCCCAACAGCTTGTCGCCCAGGGGCAGTCCGGCGATGAAGTCGTCGAACAGCGCACTCAGCTGCTTCTCGCTGCGCACCGCCAGCAAGCGTTGCTGGTAGGTCTTGCCATTGGCCGAGGGGGTCGCCAGGGCACCGTCGACGAGCAGTTTCGGGATGTGCAGGCGCGCGGCGCGGCGGTCGATTTCCTCGCGGGCGATACGTCCCAGGTTGGGCACCTGCGGGTCGGCGGTGAAGGTCGATTCCTGCTCGGTCACCGCCAGCACCGCGCACAGGTTGCTCTTGCTCGGTTCGATGCGCTGGGCCTCGAAGGCCACCTGGATATCCTTGGCCCAGCCCTCGCGGTCCTTCACTGTGGTGGGCAGCAGGCGCAGCAGTTGGGCACGCACCTGGGCCGGGTCGGCCTCAGGCGCCTCGTCGACACGCCCGGCGCAGCCCTGAAGCAGCGCCAGCGCGGCCAGGCCGGCCGCCAGCAGCCGCCCGTTCAGGGCTGGTCACCGACCAGGTAGGTCTTGCTGATCTGTCGGAACAGCGGGTGGCTGGCGCTTTGCATCAGCTCGAACAGCACCATCTCGCGGGTGACCACCTGCGCCCCGGCATCGCGCATGCGGGCCAGGCCCGCCGCCTTGCTGGCAGGCGTGCGGCTGTCGCAGGCGTCCTCGACCACGAACACCTGCTTGCCCAGCCCCAGCAGGCCGAGCACGGTTTGCAGTACACAGACATGGGTTTCCATACCGCAGACGATCACTTGCTGGCGTTGCAGCAGGCTGCTCGGCAGGCAATCGGCGGCCACGCAGGAGAAATGCAGTTTTTCCACCACCTCGGCACGCGGCGACGCCGCCAGCAGCTCGGGCAAGGTCGGGCCAAGGCCCTTGGGGTATTGCTCGGAGATCACCGTGGGCAGTTCCAGCTCGGCCGTGGCGGCCAGCAACCACCGTGCGCGGGCACGGGTGCCTTGGGGGTCGCTCATGGCACCGATGAGTTTTTCCTGGATGTCGACGACCAGCAGCGTGGCCTGGCGGGGATCGATCAGCATGGAGGGGAAGCCTTGTCCTGGGGAAAGCACCAAGCCTCCCCCAGGCAAAGGTGTCGCGTCAATCAGGCAGACAGACGCAACGGCTCCAGGGCCGCAGCGAGTTCGCCCAGCACCCGGTCTTCGTGCTCATGGATGAAGAAGTGCCCACCCGGGAACATACGCAAGGAGAACTCACCCACGGTCTCCTGGCCCCAGGCCTGCAATTGCGACGGGTTGGCGCGGTCGTCCTCGCCCCCCAGCACATGCAGTGGGCAGCGCAGCGGCGGGCGCTGGCGGTAGGCATAGTGCCCACACAGCAAGAAATCGGCGCGCAGCACCGGCAACGTCAGGCTCATCAGCTCGGCGTTGGCCAGCACCTCTTCGGGCGTGCCTTGCAGCTCGCGCAGCTCGTCGATCAGCTGGGCATCGCTCTTGGGTTCGCGCCAGTTCTTGCCGTCGTAGTCCTCGCGCCGGGTAGGCGCGGCAGTACCACAGGCGAACAAGGCCAGCGGTGCCGGGCAGCCGAGCGCCTGCAGCTCGTGGGCCAGCTCGAAGGCCAGCAGCGCCCCCAGGCTATGGCCCAGCAGCGCATAGGGCCCGCTGGCCGCCAGGCGCTGCTCGCTGGCCAACTGCCGGGCCAGGGCCTGCATATCGGTCTGCAAGGCTTCACCCAGGCGTGCGCCACGCCCCGGCAGCTCTACAGGACGCACCTGCAGCCAGCCCGGCAGCTTGCGCCGCCAGCGGCTGTAGACCATGGCGCTGGCACCGGAATACGGCAGGCACAACAGGTTCACAGTGGTCACTGCGCGGCGGCTTCAGCCATTTTCTGGCGCAGGCTCAGCGGGCGCATGTCGGTCCAGACTTCGTCGATGTAGGCCAGGCAGTCCTTCTTCAGGCCGCTCTTGCCCACGGCGCGCCAGCCCTCGGGGATAGCCTTGTAGTCAGGCCAGATGGAGTATTGCTCTTCGTGGTTGGCCACTACCTGGAACACGATGTCGTCGCGGTCGAAAACGGAAGTCATGGTCTGTCTCCTTGGGGGAATAGACCCGCGCCTTGCGGGGCGCAGGGCAGGTCTTCAGGAAAACGAAGCAGGCATCGGGAAAATTAGCCCTGGGCGATTCTGCCACAACGCCTCAGGCGCTGGGTGCGCCGACATTCATCCACACCATCAACAGGGTCAGCGTCGCCAACGAGCACAAGGTTGAAACCAGGATCGTGCGCGATATCAGCCCCGCCTCGCGTCGGTAGTATTCAGCCAGCATGAAAGGCCCGGTACCGGTGGGCAAGGCGCTGAGCAACAGCGCGGCATTGGCCCACATCGTCGGCAAGGCGAATACCTTGAACGCCAGGAACCCGGTCAGCAGCGGTTGCCCTATGAGTTTCAGGCTGACCAAAGGCCAGGGGCTGCCCTCGCCCACCGTCGACTCACGGCGCTTCTGGCCAAGGAACAGGCCCAGCGATACCAGTGCACAAGGGGTCGTGGCCATGGCCAGCATGTCGAGAAAACTCTGCACCGGGTGCGCCAAGGTCATGCCGCTCGCCGCCCAGGCCGCTCCGGCAACCGGGGCGATCACCAGCGGGTTCTTCGCCAGCGCCTTGAGCACCTGCGCGATCGCCCGGCCAGGGTGACGCGACTCTTGCAGGCCGACCTCGACGCACACCACGGCGATGGCGAACAGGACGCAGACCACGATAAGGGTCGAGATCAACGCCGGTTGCAAACCTGCGTGACCGAACGCAAACGCGCACAGCGGAATGCCGATGTAGCCGGTATTGGCGTAGCCCGCGCTCAAACCGTCGAGGCTGGCGCCAACCAGGCCATGCCCACTTCGCAGCCGCCAGGCCAGCGTAAGCAGGAACACCGCGAGGGTACCTGCGCCGAAGGAAAGGATGAAGCCAGGCTGCCAGATCTCGGCCCATCTAGCGCTCGCAGTCACCTTGAACAACAGGGCGGGCAGGCACAACCACACCACCATCTTGTTGATCTCGGAGGCGGCGTGGTCGCCAAGGCGGTGGGTACGGCGGCAAATGAACCCGGCCAGGATCAACGCGAAGATGGGGAGGACGATGGCAAGGACGGCGTACATGATTTCCACGGTCGGGGGGAGATTTCGGGCCTGCGTAGATTAGAATCCACCACCAATGCAGTCCAATGACTATGAAGGTGTCCATTGATACCTGTGGAGCATCGATGATCGAGCAGCGTCACCTGCGCTATTTCCTGGCCCTGGCCGACCTGCTGCACTACGGCAAGGCCGCAGCACGGGTCAATGTTGCGCAATCGTCATTGAGCCGGCAGATCGCCGACCTGGAATCACAACTCGGCTGCCAGCTGTTCGTGCGCACCTCGCGCTCGGTGGAGCTGACCTCGGCGGGCCTGGAGTTGCAGCGCAGCGCACGCGTGGTGGTGCAGGCGATGGACGCAGCGATTCGCTCGACCCAGGCCGTGGCCCGTGGCGAGAAAGGCGCCTTGCGCATCGCCTTCACCTCCATGATCGCCTGGACAGGCCTGCCCAAATTGATCAAGCACTACGCCGCGAGCGCGCCAGAGGTGAACCTTGAGCTCAGCGAGCTGCTGCCGGACGCCTTGATGAAAGCCGTGCAAAGCGGCGAATGCGACATCGGCCTGACCTTCAGAACCCCGCTCCAGCCGCCCTACCACTACCGCGAACTGCTGCACGAAACGCTGAGCATCGCGCTGCCGGCCGACCATCGTCTTGCCCGAAAGGCAAGCGTCACGGTGGGCGACCTGGTCGATGAGCCATTCATCCTCAGCCCTCGGCACACTGCCTGCGCGCTGTTCGACAGCATCAATGAACTGTGCCGGCAACACGGTTTCGAACCCCGGGTGCGCATGTACACCCAACTGCAGGGGACTATCGTCAACCTGGTCGGCGAAGGCTTGGGGGTGTCGATCATTCCCACCTCCATGTCGAAGTCGAACCCACACTCGATGAAGATCGTGCCGATTGCCGAGGCACCGACCGTCGCCCTGGGCATGGTGTGGAACGAACACAACGCCAACCCTTGCCTGGCGGCGTTCATCGAGGCGGTCGAACGAAGCTAGCCTGCGCAGTCGCGAACCCAGCCTCACTCACTACGAAAGAACCCCGGCCCCGCATCACGCAACAACGCCACCATCGCCCCCACCGCCGGCGGCAGGTAGCCCTCGGCGCGCACTGCCACTGCCACGGTGCGGCTCATGGTGGTCTCGGCCAGCGGCACCTCGCGCAGCCACGAGGTGCCCAGGCCGTGTTCCAGGGTTTCCCGCGCAGCGAAGCTCAGCAGCCGGGTCTGGGCGATCAGGCGCGGCAGCAGGGAAATCGAGTTGGTCTCGATCTGTACCTGGGGCGGCGGCAACTGGCGCTCGACGAAGACGTTGTCGATCCAGCGTCGGGCGGTCACGGTCGGAGCGCCCAGTACCCAGCGGTACTGGCACAAATCCTTGAGGGTGATGGGGCTGTCGAACACCGGGTGGTCGGCGCTGGCCACCACTATCACTTCATCCTGCAAGATCGGGTAGGAGCGGTACTTGGGATCGTCGACGATCAGGGTGCAGATGATTGCATCCAGGCGCCCGGCCATCAGCGACTCCTTGAGCACATCATCCTGGCCGATCGACAGTTTCAATGTCAGTTCCGGTGCGCGCTCCAGCAGCGCCGAGGCCAATTGTGGCAGCAGGTACTCGGCCATGCTCGCGGCGCAGCCCAGGCGGATATTGCCCACCAGGCCGCTGGCGAAGTCGCGCACCTCGCGCTCGGTCTGGGCGATGTCCAGTTGCAGCTGCTTGCCGCGGGCCAGCAGCAGCGCGCCCACATCGGTGAGCTTGATCCCTCGCCCGTCACGCTGGAACAGCCGGGTGCCAAGGGATTCCTCCAGGCGTTGAATGCTCTTGCTCAACGCGGGTTGGCTGCGGTTGAGCTTTTCAGCGGCGCGGCCCAAGTGGCCGAGCTCGGCGATGGTCTGGAAATAGGTCAGGTCGCGTAGGTCCATGATTCATGAATTTCAGTTATCGATTCATCGAAAGTAGAAAATAGACTTGATGAATCGCGGCGTCGATAATTTTCTCCATCCGCCACACAGGGAGACCGACGTTGCCCAGCCTGACTACCCCCCTTTCTCGCTTTTCCCTCCTGCAATGGCTTGCCCTGGCCGTCTGTGCCGGTGCCGCCGGGCAGCTCTTGCACGCCTTGGCAGTGCCCGCCGGGCTGTTTCTCGGGCCGATGCTGGTGGCCATCATTTTCGGTGTGTCGGGCGCTCGCCTGACACTGCACCGCCACGTGTTTCGCTTCGGCCAGGGCTGCGTCGGCCTGCTGGTGGCGCACTCCGTGACCTGGCCAGTGCTGGCGTCGCTGGCGCAGTCCTGGCAACTGATGCTGCTGGCCACGGTCATCACCGTGCTGCTCAGCGCCGTGGTTGGGCTGGGCACAGTGCGCTTCGGCGGCATCCCCGGCAGCACCGCAGCCTGGGGCACAGCACCGGGCGCGGCCTCGGCGATGGTGTCGATGGCCGAGGACAACGGTGCCGATGGCCGCGTGGTGGCGACCATGCAGTATGTGCGGGTGGTGTGCGTGGTGATGATCGGTTCGCTGGTCAGCCACTTGCTGGGCGCCAGCGACCTGGTGGGCGAGACGGCCAACGTGCCCGCAGCCGTGCAAACAGCGGCGCCCGGCGACCTTTTGCTAGGGCTGGGGGTGGTGCTGGTGGGGGTGTTCGCGGGTAGCCGCCTGCCGGCTGGGGCACTGCTGCTGCCCTTGCTGTTGGGTGCGGCCCTGCAACTGGGCGGGGTGCTGAACATTGCCTTGCCAAGCGAACTGCTAGCCTTCGCCTACGGCGCCATCGGCTGCTACATCGGCCTGCGGTTCGACCGGCAGACGGTGCGCTACGTGTGGAAGCGCCTGCCGACCATGATCGCTGGCGCGGTGGCATTGATCGTGCTGTGTGCCGGGTGTGCCTGGGTGCTGGCGCGGGCGGCGGGTACCGATTTTCTGTCGATGTACCTGGCGACCAGCCCAGGTGGTTTGGATGCGATGGCGATCATCGCGGTGGAGACCCACGCGGATGTGGGGATGGTGTTGGCGATGCAGACGTTGCGCTTGTTCGGGGTGATTCTGACGGGGGCGTATATTGCGCGGCAGATCATTCGCTTGACTCAGAATTGAGTAGCCCTCGACGCTAACGAGGCTGCACAGAACTCGATGAATGCGCGAACCTTGCCGGGAAGATGCCGCCGCGACGGATAAATGGCATAGAGCGGAAACCGCTCTTCGTTCCACTCGGGGAAGAGGTTGATCAATTTCCCCGAGGCGATCAATTGCTCCGAACCCAGTTCGAGTATTTGGGCAATACCTCCACCTTCAGCACAAGCCGTTAACATCGTGCCCACATCGGAAACGAGCAAAGGCCCGGTTGCACCAACTTTCACCACGCGTTTCTTCCGATGGAATTCCCACTCGAAGGGCCGCCCCGAGGCCGCGTTATAGAACAGGATCTTCCTGTGCGTTTCAACATCGGCAGGTGATTTAGGGTGCCCATGCAAACGAATGTATTCGGGGGAGGCGACCGTCAATACCTTGGTTTCGAAGAGGCAACGCCCAACGAACGACCCCGTGGGAGGTGCGCCAAACCGAATGGCAAGGTCGAAGCCATCGGCGACCAGGTCGCCCAGGTCGTCGCGCATGATCAGTTCAAGTTGAACGTCAGGGTAGTTGTCCATGAAAACCGGCAACATGGCCGAGATCATGACCCTGGAAAAGAAGGGATCGACGTTCACCCGCAAGCGTCCATTGACAGCCTGGACGCCGCCGCTCGCCAGTGCAGCCGCTTCAGCGATACCCGTCATCAAGGGCACGACGGTTTGCAACAAGCGCGTGCCTTCGTCGGTAATCACCAAAGAGCGTGTGGTGCGCTCCACCAATCGCACGGCCATGCGCTTTTCCAACCTGGACACCGCCTTGCTGACGCCTGAGGCGCTGAGGCCCAGTGCGTTGGCTGCACGTGTAAACCCTCTGCTTTCGGCGACAGCGGCGAGTATCGTCAGCTCCGCCATCAATGAACCATCGAATTGCATAGCCCCTCACCGTGCACTTTGGTCACAAGTATTATGAATCTCACCCACTTTATTACACGGTCCGGCTAACTCACAGTGGGGTCCTGTCCAATTGAGGGTGCTCCCATGCAAAAAAGTAAGTTAGCCCAAACCGCCATTCTAGGCGCTCTGCTGCTTGGCAATACCGGGCTTTCGTTTGCGAGTTCAGCGAAGGACCAGACGAGTGAACACTATCGGCACCCCATGGCGTCGGACCTTGCCAAGCGCGATAAGAATATCCACTGGCCAGACGGTTTTTCGCCCAAGGAAGCAGACCTGTTCGCGCACAACGAAATCAATGTTGACGCCTCCTGCGCGGTCGTATGGGAGCACATTGTGGCTGCGCAGGACTGGCAACGCTGGTATCCGAATGCCTCCTTGGTAAAGCTCCCTGCAGGGGCCAGCAAGCTCGAAAGCAGCTCGGTATTTCAATGGCGCACGTTTGGTTTCGATATCGAGAGCAAAATAGTCGAGTTCGAACCGCGCAAACGCATGGGATGGTTTGGCTACGTACCGGGCAAGGCGCCTAACTTCTACCATACGTGGTATTTGGTGCCCGAGGGTTCTGGTTGCCGTGTGGTGACCGAGGAAGTCGGTAAGGGGGCGGATGCACAAAAATTCCGTGAGATGGACGAGTCGACGTTACATCGTGGTCATGCATTGTGGCTTGAGGATCTTAAATGGGTCAGCGAAACCCCTGCTGTGGTTACAGGTTTGCACTAGGTATCCACTAACTTGCGTACCACTTTAGTGTGGACGCTCTGAAATACCACTCTCGCTCTCGCTCTCGCTCTCGCTCTTGCTCTTGCTCTTGCTCTTGCTCTTGCTCTTGCTCTTGCTCTTGCTCTTGCTCTTGCTCTTGCTCTTGCTCTTGCTCTTGCTCTTGCTCTTGATCTTGATCTTCGCGACTTCCAGAAGGCCGAGCGTAGGCGTCTGGAGGGCCATGGCGCGCAGCGCCCTTCGGCGCAGCCGAAGTCGCGAGATGGAGACTTGCGAAGCAAGTCGTAGGCCGCGAAGGCCCGCAAGACGCCGTAAGGGCGAAAAGGTGAATGAGCGCCACCACATGGAATGGATATTCACCCAACGCCCGCGCCTAAAAGCCAAAGCCAAAGCCAAAGCCAAAGCCAAAGCTCAGCGGATCAGCTCGACCATCGCCTGAATATCCGTTCGCGGCGGAGGCGCCGATGCCGCTTTTCGCCTTTACGGCGACCTACTTTTTTCTTGGAAAAAGTAGGCAAAACCGCTCGCTCCCACATACGGCCCTGCGCTGCGCTCCGGGTCCCCTCACTCCGGCGTCTTGCGGGCCTTCGCGGCCTACGACTTGCTTCGCAAGTCTACATCTCGCGACTTCGGCTACGCCGAAGGGCGCTGCGCGCCATGGC
>NZ_JBNNVR010000085.1:0-23899 GCF_050280645.1 Pseudomonas sp. NPDC089554 | reverse complement strand
CCCCACCTCCCGGCCCCCCCCACCCCCGACCGCCCGGGGCTGCCCCGCGAAGAGGCCGGAGATCAAGCCCGGGTCTTGAAGAAGCCCATGCGGCTATCTAGCGAATCCGCCAGCGCCAGCAACTCACGGCTGTCGCCCGACAACTGGGTCGAGCCGGCATGCGCCTCACGCGACGAGGCATGAATACGCGTGATGTCCTGGCTGAGCATGCCGGCAGCCACATCCTGCTGCGAAGAAGCCGCGGCGATCTGGCTGTTCATCTGGCTGATGGCGGCCACCTCGCGGCGGATTTCGTTCAGCGAACGCTCCGCCACCTTGGTGCGTTCCACCGTGTCCTGGGCGCGCTCGCGGCTGTCGCCGACGATTTGTGCAGTCTTGCCCGCGCCCTCCTGCAACTTGCCGATCATGCCGCGAATTTCGCGGGTCGACTCCTGGGTACGGTTGGCCAGCGAACGCACTTCATCCGCCACCACTGCGAAGCCACGGCCGAACTCGCCAGCACGCGCCGCCTCGATCGCCGCGTTCAAGGCCAGCAGGTTGGTGCGCTCGGCAATCGAGTTGATCACCTCGATGATGCTTTCGATCGCCTGGCTGTCGGCGGCTACCTGCAACACCGCCTCGGTGGCCGATTCGAGCACCTGGGCCAGCTCGTGCATGGAGGTCGCCGTGCCTTCCACGACGGTCTTGCCCGCGTCCACTTCCTGGTCGGCGGCCGCAGAGGCCTGGGCGGCGGTGGCGGCGTAGCTGGAGATTTCGTTGATCGCTACGACCAACTGCTGCATCGCGGCGGCCATGTGCTGGGTGTCGTCGCTCTGCTGCTGCATGCGCCCCTGGTTGCTGGCCAGGCCCTGGCTCATGCGCGCCGAGGAGGCCACCAGGTCGGTAGCCACCTGGTTGACCTGGGCGATGATGTCGGTGAGGTGGCGGTTGGTGGTGCCCAACGCGCCCATCACGCTCTGCGGGTTGCTGCTGCGCACGCGCTGGTCGATTTCGCCTTGGGCCAGGCCTCGCAGAACCTGGGCTACCTCTTCAGGCTCGGCGCCGAGGGTGTCGCGAATGCTGCGAATGATCAGCCACGAAGCCAGCACGCTGAGCAAGGCCGCCAGGGCCACCGCCCACAGCATCAACCCGGCGAAGCCCGAGGCGCTGTCGCGTACGATGCCGATGTCGCGCACCACGTCTTTTTCCTGCAGGTCGATGAAGGCATTGATGCTGCGCAGCCATTCCTTGTAGGCCGGCGCCACTTGGCCCAGCAGTTGCGCCTGGGCCTGGGCGAAATCGCCCTGGTGACGCAGCGTCAGCAATTGTGCGGTGGCCGCCTGGGCGTTGCGTTCGCTGGCCTGGATCACCTGGTGCAGGCGCTGTTCCTCGGCAGCGGTCAGCGGGTCGCCGAGCATCTTGCCCAGGGGCGCGGCGGAGGTCTGGTAGAAGGCGTCGAGCTGCTTGATGTCTTGCAGGAAACCGGCGAGCTGGCCTTCGTCGTGGGTCAGCACCGCGTCGCGGATGGCGATGGCGCGGTCGTGCACACTGCCGCGCAGGTTGATGGCATAGCGTTGCTTGACCGTGGTGTTGCCGCTGACCTGGGTCAGCAACGCGTCGATGCCGCCGACTCGATGCACGCCCACGGCGGTGATCGCCAGCATCAGGCCAACGACCAGCGTGAAGCCCAGCGCCAAGCGCAGGGTGATACTCATATTCTTGAACATAGTGCCCCTCCCCCAAGTGACTAACAGCTTTTTGCCATCATTGTGAGGAAGCGTTATACCGAGGTCGTGGAAAAACTTCCTATCGTCCTGATTGATACCAACCATGGAATAAAATCATCGGCTTGCTTGTGCCTGCAACGCAGGTAGCGGCCGCCCCAGCAACACGCCGACCACCACGGCGAACAGCAGCGCAGCGATGCCTGCGCTGTGCAACACCGTCTCGAAACCACCGATGAACGCCTGCCTGGCCAAGGGCGCCAGCGCCTCGCGCAAGCCAGGTTCGAGCAGTGCCAGGGCCGCAGGCAAGTCACCGGCCGCGACCCGCGCGGCCATGTCGCCGACCTTGTCCAGTTGCTCCGGCGCCACACCGGCCACTGCCTCGCGCAACAGCTGCCCACTGCGGCTGGCGAGGATGCCGCCGAGAATACCGATGGCCAGCACGATGGCGCCGAAGCGCGTGGTGGTGCTCAAGCCCGACGCCATGCCGGTGCGCTCACGGGGCACGCAGGCCATGATGTTCTTCTGCGTATCGCCATTGAGCAGGCCCGCCCCCGCGCCCAGCACCAGGCTGGCCAGGGCGAAGGCCAGGTAACCGCCGTATGCGGCGGCGGCCGCACACAGCAGGTTGCCCAGCCCCACCAGCAGCAACCCGAGGGCGAACACCTGGGCCGGGCTCAGCGAAGCCGCCAGGCGTATGCCCAGGCGTGGGGTGAGCAGCATGGCCAAGGCGAACGGCAACATACCCGCGCCTGCCGCCACGGCGCTCAGTTGCAGGCCGTTCTGCAGGTACAAAGGCAGCAGGGTCATCATCACCTGGGCGCAGGCGGCGTAGGCGAACATACCGAGCAAGGCACCGATGAAGCGACCGCTGCGCATCAGCCGCAAGTCGATCATCGGTCGCGCCTGGTTGCGCTCGACCATCACGAACAGCCCGAACAGGAAGGCGGCGATCACCAGCCGGCCCAAGGTTTGTGCGCTGCCCCAGCCGACCTGGTTGGCATCGATCAAGGCCCAGATCAGGTAGCCCAGGCTACCCGCGAAGGTCAGGCTGCCGAACGGGTCCAGGCGCGCCGCAGCGCTGTCGCGGGACTCCTCGATACTGCGCAGCACCATCCACGCCAGCACCGCCACCAGCGGCAGGTTGATGTAGAAGATCCAGCGCCAGCCCAGGGTGCTGGCGATCAGGCCGCCGAGCAGCGGCGCGAAGGTGATGGTCGCGCCCATGCAGGCGCCCCAGAATGCCCAGGCCCGCAGGCGTTCCTCGGGGGCGTGGAAGCGGTGGCCGATGGCCGCGAGGGCGGCGGTCAGCAGCAAGGCGGCGCCGATGCCCTTGGCCGCCCGCGCAATATCCAGCCACAGCAGGCTGGGCGCTGCGCCGCAGGCCAGCGAGGCCAGGCCGAACAGTGCCAGGCCGAGCAACAGCATGCGCCGCCGCCCGAAGCGGTCGGCCAGGCTGCCAGCGGGCAGCAGGCTGGCGGCGAAGGCCAACAGGTAGGCGCTGACCACCCATTCGATATCGGCGAACGAGCCGGACAGGTCGCGGGCGATGCTCGGCAGGCTGACGGCGACGATGTTGGTGTCGAGAATGATCAGGGCGCACACGGATGACGCCGTGAGCAAGGTGAAGCGGGCGGATGACATGGCAAGGCTCCCGGTGCGGGGGTGATCTTGAAGGCCCTTTCGCGGGCAAGCCCGCTCCTACAGGGGCAGCGCAGACCCTGTAGGAGCGGGCTTGCCCGCGAAGAGGCCGGTAACGCCACCACAAGGCCCAAGCTCGTGCACTTTGCCGCCAGGCCAGCACCCTTGTAGTGTGGCTACACGATACCCCCAGCCGCCGCCGTGTTTGTTAGCCCCCACGGCCTGCGTCATTAGCCAGCAGCTAACGAGGCCCCATGGAGATCCGCCATTTCCGCTACTTCCTCAGCGTCGCCCGACACGGCCACTTCACTCGCGCCGCCGAGCAATTGGGCATTGCCCCGCCGACCCTGAGCCGACAGATCCAGGACATGGAAAAGGAACTGGGCGTACGCCTGTTCCAGCGCAGCCAACGCGAAGTGCGCCTGACCGCCGCTGGCGAGGCCTTGCGCGAGGAAGCCGAGCACGCGGTGCGCCAGTTCGATGCCGCGCAACTGGGCGCACAGCGCGCCGGGCGTGGCGAGGTCGGGCGTATCGAGCTGGGCTACGTGGCCTCGGCGGCCTACTCCGGCATGCTGCAACAGCAGGTGACGCACTTCACCCACAGCCACCCCGGCGTGCTGCTGAACATCCGCGAAGCGCCGATGGCCGAGTTGCCGCTGCTGGTGCGCGACGGCCTGCTCGACCTGGCCTACGTGCGCACGCCGATGGAACTGCCTGGCGAGCTCGAGGCCATCGACCTGCATGAGGAAGGTTTCGTGCTGGCCTTGCCGGCCAGCTCACGGCTCAACGAGTTGCCGCAAATACCCGCTGCGCGCCTGGCCGGGGAAACCTTCATCCTCCCCGAGCAGATCGCCGGCACCCTGGCCGCGGCCGCCCAAGGCGGATTCGTGCCGCGCCTGGGGCCACAGCCGGGCAGCCTGGTGGCGGTCATCACCCTGGTGTCGCTGGGCCAGGGCGTGGCCGTGGTGCCCGAATCAGTGCTACAGCGCATCAGTCTGCCGCAGGTCAACTACCGGCGCATCGCCGACAGCCCTGCCAGCTCGTGGCTGACCCTGCTGCACCGGCGCTTCGAAAAAGCCCCGGTGGTACGCCGTTACCTCGACAGCGTGCGCTCAGGACGCAGCGGATAGGCGCCGCGCCCGGCGGAAATTGCCCCCCAGCTCGCGGGCCAGGGCAATGAAATTGAGGGTCTGCGGCGAAGGGTTGTCCTGGCGACAGAGCAAGGTGATGGGCGCAGCCAGCCGCGGCTTGGCATCGCGGATAGGCCGGTAGGCCACGCTGTGCTCGTGGAACCCGCACATCGAAGTGGGCACCACCGACACCCCGGCCCCCGCCGCCACCAGGCTGACGTTGGTCAGCATGCGCTCCACCTCGAACGCCACCTTCGGTTCGAAACCGGCATTGCGACAGGCTTGCAGCAGGTTGGCGTACATCCCCGGCGCGCCGGGCCGACGCACCAGGATGAACGGTTCATCGGCCAGGTCCTTCAGGGCAATGGCCCCCTCGCGCTCGAGCAGGCGATGACCAACCGGCAAGGTCAGCACCAATTCCTCGTTGAGCAGGCGGTGGTAGGCGATGCCCCGTGGGCGGTCGACCGGGGCGCGCAGAATACCGATGTCGACGCGGTCGTCGGCCACCTCATCGGTCAGCTCGCGGGCGTTGCCTTCGTGCAGGCCGATGAGGATATCCGGGTAGAGGTCGCGGTAGCGCCGGATGAGCTGCGGGATCAGCGGGTGCGAGGCCGCCGAGCTAGTGAAGCCGACGCTCAGGCTACCTTCGATGCCCTTGGCGGTACGCGCCGCTTTCTGCGCCCCCTGCTCCACCCGTTGCAGGATGTCCGTGGCCTCTTGCAGGAACACCTCGCCCCCGGCAGTCAGGTCGACACCCTTGGCATGGCGCACGAACAAGTCGAAGCCCAGCTCCTGCTCCAGCGCGCGAATCTGCTGGCTGAGCGGTGGCTGCTGCATGTTCAGGCGTGCCGCCGCGCGGGTGAAGTGCTTCTCTTGCGCGACCATGACGAAGTAACGAAGGTGACGAAGTTCCATGCAGGCTCCGGTGCGGGTGGGCGCAGGCATTGTGGCGTAAGTGTGGTCGTGGTGTCGCCTGTGCCGCGAAGAGGTCGGCACAGGCCTCCCCTCATCAGGCTAGAATCCCCCCAATCCATAACAACAAAGTCCCTATGATCTTCAACCGCCCCCGTTCAGACCTCGCCCTGCTGCTCCTGGCCATCGTGCTGGGTGCATTGCTGGGTGTATGGCACCCGAACCTGGCGGTGGAAATGAAACCGCTCAGCGACCTGTTCATTTCGGTGATCGGCCTGTGCGCGCCAGTGGTGATGTTCGTGCTGGTGTGCTCCGCCACCGCGGCCCTCAGCGACTACCGCGCCACCGCCCGCCTGGCCCTGAAGGCCGTGGGCTATTGGCAACTGATGTCGCTACTGTCGCTGTCGATCGGCCTGGCGGTCGCCCTGTTGCTGCGCCCCGGCGCAGGCCTGGAAGACGCCAGCCACGCCTGGTCGGCCTCTTCGCTTGCAAGCGAAGGGCCGCTGCTGGCGCAGGTGCCCGGCTTGCTGCTCAACGTGCTGGAACACAGCCCGATTCTCAAGGTGCTGCTGGCCGCGCTGGTGGCGGGCCTGCTGCTGGGGCGCGGCGGCGAGGCAGGCAGAAGGCTGGCGAGGCAACTGGACAGGGCCATCGTGCTGGTGTTCCGCGCCATGCGCCTGATCGTGGCGTTCGCGCCGCTGGCGGCGTTCGGCGCCATTGCCTTCATCATCGGCAAGTACGGCCTGGATGCTGCCATTCCACTGGCCAAGTTCGTCGTCGCCGCCTACGCCGCCTGCCTGGCCTACCTGCTGCTGGTGCCGCTGCTGGTGCTGCGCCTGATCGGCTGCCGCCTGCTCAAGTTGGTGGGCTATATCAAGGAAGAACTGCTGCTGGTGATGTCCACCGGCTCTTCGGTGGCGGCCCTGCCGCGCCTGGTGGAAAAGCTTGAGGCCGCAGGCTGCGACAGCCAGACCGTACGCCTGACCCTCACCGCCGGCTACAGCTTCAACCTCAATGGTTCGGGCCTGTACCTGGTGGTGGCCGTGGTGTTCCTCGCGCAATTGGGCCATGTGCAGTTGGACACGCCCTTGCTGGCGAGCATCCTGCTGGTGTGCCTGTTCACTTCGCTGGGTTCGACCAGCGTCGCGGGCTCTGCCTTCGTGACCCTGGCAGCGACCTTGAGCGTGCTGGACATCGTGCCGCTGGAAAGCATCGGGCTGCTGATTGGCGTGGAGCGGCTGATGAAGTGTCGGTCGTTGACCAACGTGGTGGGCAATTGCGTGGCGTGCCTGGCGTTGGCCTGCTGGCATGGGAAGGTGGATCGGGCGCGGTTGCGCGAAGTGCTGGGCTGAACGGTGAATGGCCAAGGCTTTGCCCTGGCCATTCACCGCAACAGGTTACTGCCCAACCAACTTGTCGAAGGCCTTGTCCAGCTCGGCATCGGCCTGCACCAGTTTCTGCCGGTGCTGCTTCATCCAATCCTGGTCGGCGCCCAGGCGCTTGCCCGCCTCCACCAGCATGCGCCGCACCTCGGCCGGTTGCGGCCCGCCCGTGCCCTTGCGGCTCTGCACCATGGCCCGTGGCGACAGGCTGGCGCGCAGGTCAGCCTCGCTCAGCGGCAGCTGCTCGTCCTGCCATTTGTATTTCTTCGCAGCCTTGGCATACAGCGTCTGGGCGTCGGCATAGGCGAAGTCCTTGGGCAGGGTGCCCTCGGCGCGGGCCTTCTCGACGATCAGCGAGGCGAAGCTGTGGCCGATGCGGAACGGCACCTTGTGCTGGCGCTCCAGGGTGTCGGCCAGCTCCATCGACGTGGTCCAGTCGGCGTCCAGTTCTTCCTCGGCGCGGGCCGGGTTGATCTGCAGTGCGTCAAGCACCATGTCCAGGCGTTCGAACATCTCGTCGGCCGACTTGAACAGCCCCAGGTCGTCGAATGCCGCCTTGTAGTCGGTCATGCCGGTGGTGACGTTGTGCGCGCGAATGGTGGTGGCGTTGGCCAGGCCGACCACGTCCGAGGCCGACTCGCGGGTGCGCATCAGCAGGCCCGGGTTGCGCTTCTGCGGCATGGCACTGCTGGTGTAGGTGGAGCCTTCTTCGAGCAGCAGCCAGGGGCGGGTCTGGTGGTACTGGGTGTGGATATCGCCAATCAGCGCGCCTACGCGAATCGCCGAGGACGAGGCGATGCCCGCCGCCTCCAGCGGAATGTCATAGGTCGACACCTGGCTGGCATCCAAGGAGTTCACCCGCAAGCCATCGAAGCCCAACAGCGTGGCCAGGCGCTCGCGGTTCAGCGGGTAGCCGGAGTTGGCCAGTACTGCGGTGCCCATGGGGCTCAGGTTCAGCCGTGCATACAGGTCGTGGATACGCTGGGCATCGCGCTCGAAGGCCGCCTCGTAGGCCAGCAGGTAGTGGGCGTAGCTGATCGGCATGGCCTGCACGCCGTTGGTGTAGGCCGGCACCAGGGTGTCGACGTGCACCGAGGCCAGTTTCAATAGGCGCTCGCGGGTGGTGTTGAGGGCATCGCCGTAGTCCAGCACCTCGGCGCGCAAGGATGCCAGGCGGTAGGTGGCGTACATGTCCTGGCGGCTGCGCCCGGAGTGAATCAACGAGGCCTCGGGGCCGATCTTGTCGATCATCAACTGTTCCAGTTGCAGCACATCGCTGGGGCGCTTGCCGTCAGGCTGCGTGGCCTGGTCGATGGCGTAGCGCACGCCACCGGCGATCTGCTTGCCCATCTGCGGGCCGACGATGCCCTCTTCGGTGAGCATCACGATCGAGGCCTTGTTGATGCGGTTCAGCCAGTCGAACTGGCTTTCCTGGCGGCCACCCTTGAGGGCGGACTTGTCCACGCTGGCGCCGATCTTGCGCGCTTGCTCAGCGCACTCGGCGGTGGTCTTGCAGGGCAGGTCGGCAGTGTTGGCGGCGTAGGCGTTGGCGGATACCAGCAAGGCGTAGCCCACGGCCAGGGAAAGCAGGGTTCTTGTTGTTCTCATGTTGTCGATTCCGCAGAGCATCGCGCAGGGAACGGCGAGCGTGAGGTGGATGCTAGCGGCGTCTTTTTGAGATTAAAAATATATTAAAAATATCAAATTAATACTTAACAAATATTCAAACTGGCAATTGCGGTGTGATCCGGCAACTTGAATTCCGCGCCGTTTCCCACTTCGCTGTAGTCCTTTTCATAAACACACTTTCACCGCCCTTTCCTCCGTTGCGCCATCGAACCTCGCCCACCTAGCCTCGGCCCGCATTTCCGAGCGTGGCTTTACGGCCACCGGATTTGTGTATAAATTTTTATACAAGGGCCATGAATGCAAGACGAAAAAGAGATCCGCTGGGTTGGGTCAGCCTACGAAGACCTGCTGGCTTTCCCCGAGCAGCCACGCCGCGATGCCGGTTTCCAGTTGAGCAAAGTCCAGGCGGGCCTCGATCCGGAGGACTGGAAGCCATTCGATGACGTTGGTGTTGGAACCCGTGAGATCCGAATTCGCGATACCTGCGGAATTTTCCGGGTGATGTATGTGGCTAAGTTCGAGGAGGCCTTGTACATCCTGCATTGCTTCCAGAAGAAGACGCAGGCAACAAGCAAGCGAGATAAAGACATCGCCACAACGCGCTATCGCGCCGTGGCCAACGCGAGAAAAACCAGACCATGAAGATCGACACCGAGATTCGCCACATCACCCAACCGGGTAAGAACCTGTTCACCGAACTGGGTTTCCCGGCCGAAGAGGCCGAACGCTTGCAAGCGGCTTCGCGCCAGCACATCAACGATACCCAGCAGCTCAAGGAGCAATTGATGACGGAGCTGGCCGATTGGATTGCAAAGCACCAGCTGAAGCAGGCGCAAGCCGCCCAGATCCTGATGGTTTCACGTCCACGGGTATCCGATGTGGTAAACAAGAAAACCGCAAAGTTCACCATCGATACGCTGGTGGAGATGTTGAGCCGCGTGGGTAAACCGGTACGTCTACAGATTGGTTAGGCGCTCAGCGTCATATTTTTTGAGTATCAAGAACACCTATTCAAGATATTTTATCTAGGAAAAAACCCCTGTTAGGATCGTTCACATAACTCCAACAGCCGATCGATCCACCCATATGGATACACGGCGCAGCACGATATGCCGAGGTGTCGCATGTCTCACCATCGTTCCCCCATGGCTTGGATGCTCGTTGCGCTGGTCATCTTGCTGTCGCTACCCGCCGCAGCCAGCGCAGCCCCGCAGACCCTACGCCTGGGCCAAGCCCAGCCATACAATTTCGTCGCCTTCGCCAACGCCGACCTGCACCAGCAAAGCCTGCCCGTGCAACACGCCGTGGTGCTGGTGCATGGGGTCAAGCGCAACGCCGATGACTACTTCGATAACGGCGAGTCTCTGCTACAGAACGCTGGCCTGAACGCCAGCGACACCTTGCTGATCGCCCCCAACTTCCTCACCCCCAGCGACCGCCGCGCAGGCGACGACATGCCGCTGTGGCCCAAGGACAAATGGATGCACGGCACCGAGTCGGACAGCGGCCGCCCCGGCATCGCCGCGTTCACCGTGCTCGACGACCTGCTTGCCTACCTCGCCGACCGCCAGCGCTTCCCCAAGCTCAAGGACATCCTGTTCATCGGCCATTCCGCCGGTGGCCAGCTGATGCAGCGCTACACCCTGCTCGGCGACGGCGACCAGCGCCTGCGCGGCACCGGCATTGCCATGCGCTACGTGGTCTCCAGCCCCTCGTCGTACCTGTACGTCGATGACAACCGCCTGCAGGACGGCGCCTTCAAGCCGGTGCTCACGGTCATGTGCCCCAGCTACAACCGCTACCGCTACGGCCTGGAGCGTGCCCCCGAATACTTCACCCGCCAGGGCCTGAGCACCGCCCAGGTCGTGCAGCGCTACGCGGCGCGCCAGGTGACCTACATGGTCGGCCAGCGCGACAACAACCCCCGCGACCGGGTCATGGACGCCAGTTGCGGCGCCGAGATGCAAGGTGAAACGCGGGTCGAGCGCCAGCTCAACTACATGCGCTACGACCGCTTCCTGGCGCAGAAGTGGGCCATCCCCATCGAGCACCCGCAGTTCCAGGTCAGTGGCGTCGGCCATAACGCCGCCCGCCTGTTCAGCGCCAAGCGCGTTGCCGAGGACCTGTTCCCCACGCGCTGATCCACCCGGCTAACCCCACAAAAACAACAAAAAGAGCCCGCCATGACTCCGACTTCACTTCGCCCCCGCATGCGCCGGGCATTGCACCCGCACGCCCTGACGTTACTCGCCGCCAGCCTGCTGGCGGCGCACGCCCAGGCCGACACGCTGCCCAACGCCGGTACCCTGTTCGACAACAACCGCGACAGCCTGCGCCCTGCCCAGCAGCCACAACAGGCGCCCAAGGGCAACGTGCGCATCGAGGCACCGGACGAACCCCGTGAAGCGGCGGCCCAGCAAGGCCCGTCGATTCGCTTCAAGGTCAGCGCCTTCACCCTCAGCGGCAACCGCGAAATCAGTGCCTCGCGCCTGCAACAGGAACTGCAGGCGGACGTCGGCAAAGAACTCGACCTGCCCGGCCTGCGCGCCGCCGCCGCGCGCATCACTGCGCTGTACCGCAGCCAGGGCTACCTGGTCGCCCGCGCCTACCTGCCGCCCCAGGAAATCGACGGCGGCGTGGTCGCCATCGCAGTAAGCGAAGGCAAGGTCGGCGAGGTACGTACCGAAACCGCGCCCGGCGTGCGCCTGAACGCAGGCATGCAGCAACGCTTCATCGACGCCCTGCCCAGCGGCAGCGTGATCCGCGAGCAGGACCTGGAACGCGTGCTGCTGCGCCTGTCGGACATCGCCGGTGTCTCGGTACGTGCCGTGCTACAGCCGTCGCGCCAGCCGGGCGCCGCCGACATCGTGCTCAAGCTCAGCGAGATGACCGCCTTCACCGGCCGCGTCAGCGCCGACAACCACGGCAACTACTACACCGGCAGCGGCCGCGTCAGCACCAACGTCAGCCTCAACGATGCCCTGGGTTTCGGCGAAAGCCTCTATTTCAACACCCAGAACAGCTTTGAAGGCCTGGAGATTCGCGGCGTGGGCATCCGCCAGCCACTGGGCGCCAGCGGCGTGAGCGTCGGCGCCAGCTACGCGGAAATGGAATACAGCCTCGGCAAAGGCCTGAAGACCGCCGATGCCGACGGCAGCGCCGAGGTATCGTCGCTGTTCCTCGACGCCTCCCTGCTGCGCAGCCGCGACGCCAACATCGGCCTGAACCTGGCCCAGGAGCACCGCCGCTTCGAAGACGCCGCCGGTAACTTCGCGGTGAAGAAGAACGCCGTGTTCCGCGGCCTGACCCTGTACGGCGACTGGCGCGACAGCTGGGCCGGCAGCAACCGCTGGAGCCTGGGCTACGGCATTGGCCGCCTGGACAAAAGCACCCCGCTCGACGAAGCCCTCGACGCCCTCACTGCCGAAGCCAATGGCACCTACCAAAAAGGCAACTTCTCGTTCAGCCGCCTGCAAGCCTTGGGTGGCGGCTACTCGCTGTATGCCGCCATCAGCGGCCAGTGGGCCGACAAGAACCTCGACAGCTCGGAGAAGTTCACCCTCGGCGGCCCCAATGGCGTGCGCGCCTACGGGGTAGGCGAAGCGGCAGGCGACGAAGGTGTGCTCGGCCGCGTGGAGCTGCGCAAATACCTGGGCAGCTTCAGCGGCGCCATCGCCGAAGGCGCGCTGTTCGCCGACGCCGGCCGTGTGCGGGTCAACAAGAACCCCTGGGACGACAGCGAAAACAACCTCAGCCGCCATGGCTACGGCGTGGGCCTGAATGTCTACCACCGCGACCTGGTGATGAACGCCAGCGTAGCGTTCTCCAATGGCGACGAGCCCACCAGCGACGAACACGACTCCAAGCGCTTCTGGCTGTCGGTCACTGGCACCCCGCAAGCCTTCGCGGGCCTGGCCAAGGACCTCGGCACCCGCGAGGACTTCCGCGACAAGAGCACCGAACTGACCCTGTACGGCTCGCTGGGCCTGGTGCCGGAGTACATCGACCGGCGCGACTCCACCCGCGCCGGCCCCGCCGACCAGACCAAACTGGCCACCCCCAACGGGCGCAACATGTCCAGCTACCTGCGGGCCCGCGACAACGTCTCCTACGTCGGCGCACGCGCCGGTATTCCGATGACCGACACCTCGCGCATCCTCTGGCAGCTCGAATACGGCATCTCGGTGAACTACACCCTCGACGGCGACCAGAGCGCACCCGAGTCGATCTCGCCCAACACACGCCTGCGCAACTCCGCCGTGGCCTTCGACGACGACCGCTTCGGCACCCTGCTCTACGGCAACTGGGACATGCCGCTCAAGGAAAGCACCACCGGCCTCGACCCGTTCAACGGCAAGACCGCCGGCGCCTACTACAACATCATCGGCTCGCCGGGCTTCAACGTGGGCCTGGCCAGCAACGTCAACGGCCCGGTGGGCACCGAAGACACCAGCGCTAATTCTGATGCCGCGTTCAACCGCCGCCAGTCCGGCATGGTCGCCTGGTGGTCGCCCAAGTGGCACGGCCTGACCCTGAAGCTGGCCTACTCCAACAACGGCACCAAGGCCGCCGAGGACGTTGGTAACGGCTATATCTATGGCGGCAGCCTGACCTACGAGAAAGGCAACTTCACCGCCGTGGCCGCCGCCGAACGCCACGTCGACTACTTCGGTATCGCCAGCCTTGGCCGCAACGCACGCGGCGTGGGCAGCAACACCCATGTCACCGACGGTACTTCGTCGAACGACTACAGCTACCGCCTGGGCCTGGGCTACCGTATCGGCAACACCGAGCTGTCGCTGGTGGCCGACGAGCTGCACTACTCGGAAGATGGCGTGATCAACAACAGCCTCAACGTCAGCGACCTTTCCGACTACAGCCGCCGCGCCTACATGCTCGGCGTCAGCCACCGCATGGGCGCCTGGCGGTTCCGGGCCAGCTACGCCCGCTCGCTGGCCGGCGACTGCAAGATGATTTCCGCAGCAGGCTATGAATGCGACACCAGCGGCATGGGCGCACGCCAGTACGCCCTGGGCCTGGGCTACCGCTTCAACCGCAACACCGAAGTGTTCGCCCACTACGTGCTGCTGCAGAACGAAGCACTGGCCAACTACAACTTCGCCGTGGTCGGCGCCTTCGCCGCCAGCGGCTACTCGCCGGGCGTGGGCACCACGATCAACGCCATCGGCACCGGCATCAACTACACCTTCTGAGGAGAGACGACCGTGAACCGCAGCCCTTCCCGTCGTACCCAGCGCCCTGCGCTCAAGCCCCTCAGCTACGCGATCCTGTGCGTGATGCACGGCCTGATGCCGCTGCACGCCCTGGCCCTGGATGCCGGCGCCCTGCCCACCAACGGGCAGATCAGCGCAGGCTCAGGCAGCATCAACCAAGCTGGCAACGTGATGGACATCACCCAGAACAGCCAGCAGATGATTGCCACTTGGGAGCGCTTCAACATTGGCCGCGATGCCCAGGTCAACTTCCACCAGCCCAATGCCTCGGCGGTGGCGCTGAACCGGGTGACCGCCAGCGATGCCTCGCAGATCCTCGGCCAGCTCAACGCCAACGGCCAGGTGTACCTGATCAACCCCAGCGGCGTGTTGTTCGGCAACGGCGCGGCGGTGAACGTCGGCGGCCTGGTGGCCAGTACCCTGGACATCAACGACGACGACTTCAAGGCCGGTCGCCTGCGCTTCGCCGGCAAAGGCGATGGCGCCGTGATCAACCAGGGCACCTTGCGCGCTGCCGACGGCGGCAGCATCGCCCTGCTCGGCGGCCAGGTACGCAACGAAGGCACGGTGGTGGCGAAGATGGGCTCGGTGGTGCTCGGCGGTGGCGAGGCCATCACCCTCGACTACCACGGCGACGGCCTGATCAACATGCAGGTCGACCAGGCCGCCCTTGGCGCCAGCGTGGCCAACCAGGGCCTGATCCAGGCCGACGGCGGCGCCGTGCTGATGAGCGCGCGGGCCAACGACGCGATGCTCGGCAGCGTGGTCAACAACGAAGGCGTGATCGAGGCGCGCAGCCTCGGCCAGCGCAACGGCCGCATCGTGCTCGACGGCGGCGACAGCGGCGTGGTGGCCAGCAGCGGGGTGATGGATGTCTCTGGGCGCAACGCTGGCGAACGTGGCGGTGCGGTGACCATGACCGGCGAATACGTCGGCCTGTTCGACCAGGCGCGCATCGACGCCTCTGGCAGCCAAGGCGGCGGCACCGTGCTGCTGGGCGGCGACTACCAGGGCAGCGGCCCGCTGCACCAGGCCAACGCCACCTACATGGGCAAGGACGCCAGCATTCACGCCGATGCCCTCGACCAGGGCGATGGCGGCAAGGTGATTCTCTGGTCGCGCGAAAGCACCCGCTTCGAAGGCGCCATCAGCGTGATCGGCAGCGGCGAGCAAGGCCGTGGCGGCCTGGTGGAAACCTCCGGGGACATGCTCGACGTCACCGGCAGGGTCAACCTCAGTGCGGCCGCAGGCCTAGGCGGCACCTGGCTGCTCGACCCGTTCAACATCAATATCACCGCCAGCGCCAACGACGGCACCTCCAGCAGCAGCCCATTCACCCCCAACGCCGGGCGCAGTTCCAACCTCAGTTCCGCCACGCTCAACGCATCCCTCAGCGAAGGCGCCAACATCATCGTGCAGACCTCCTCGGGGGCCGGCACCTCCGGCGACATCAACGTGCTCGACAACGTGCAGGCCGTGGGCAACGCCAGCCTGACCCTGATCGCCCACCGCAACGTGAACATGAACGGCACCAGCATCAGCAACGCCGACGGCAAGTCGCTGAACGTGTCGATGCTGTCCAACTTCAACAACAGCGGCAACGGCTCGGTGGCGCTGAACAACGCGACCGTGCGCACCAACGGCGGCAATTTCACCATCGGCAGCGCCGCCGACCCGGTCAATGGCTACGCCAGCACCAACGTCAGCAGCGGCAGCGGCGTGTCGATCAGCAACGGCACGCGCATCACCACCAATGGCGGCGATATCAGCATTCGTGGCGCCACCTCGGCGACCCTGGCGGCCGGCTCCACCGCTACAGCCGTGAACATATCCGGCAGCACCCTTGACGCCGCTGGCGGCGATATCAGCATCAATGCCCGCCAGGCCAGCACCAGCGGCACGGGCGATGCGTTCATCCTCACCGGCGGCAGCAACCTGCTCACCACAGGCGCCGGCAACATCGCCATCAGCGCCGACAACCTCGGTGGCGGCAACGGCGCGCGGGTGTTCAGCACCAGCAACAGCATCGCCACCAGCGGCTCGGGCAACGTCACCCTCAGCGGCAACGCCGCCAGCGGTTTCGGCGTGCTGGTGTGCTCTACCGCCAGTGGCTCCACCCAGAATCTGTCGGTGGGCAGCGGCACCCTCACCGTCAAGGGCACCAGCAGCACCAGCCGCGGCCTGTACCTGGCGGCCTCGGGCACTGGCGCAGTGAACCTGGCGGGCACCGATGGCGGGCGCATCGTGCTCGGCGGCGACAGCGGCGCCAGCTACGGCACCATCCTCAACGTGACCGGCGCCAGCGCCTCGATCAACCTCACCAGCGACGGCGATATCAGCGTCGACGGCAACAGCACCGGCGGCAGCACCCCGGCCCTGGCGCTGGTGACCTCGGGCAGCGGCACTCCCGGCAACCCAGGCTCGCGGATCAATATCGCCAGCGGCGCGGGCGATGTACGCCTGACTGCCGACAACAGCGTGGTCAACACCGGCTCCGGCTCGTTCCGCGCACTGTTCATGGACGCCAGCGGCGCCTACTCGAACATCCGCGTAGCCACCGGCAGCGGCAACCTCACCCTTACCGGCCACAGCGTCTCGGGGCGCGGTGTCGACCTTGCGCCCTCAGGCGTTGGCGCCTCCATCGACCTGGCCAGCGGCAGCGGCGATATCCTGGTCAGTGGCACCAGCGCCAGCAGTTGGGGCGGCTATGGCATCTTCCTCAACTCCACCGGCAGTTCCCAGGGCGTCAACATTACCAGCGGCACCGGCGATATCACCCTGCGCGGCGATTCGGTCGGCACCTCCGATGCCATTGCCCTGGGCGGCAGCGGTACCGCCTCGACCAACCGCATCAGCTCCCAAGGCGGCAACATCCTGCTCGACGGCAACTTCCATTCGCCCAACTCTGACGAGCTGGACCACGGCATCGCCCTGCTCGGGGTCACCAACATCATCCAGACCACCGGCAGCGGCAATGTCAGCCTGGTGGGCCGCGCCACGGCAGCGGGCGACGCCATCGACTTCTACAGCAGCGGCGTCAACCGCCTGAGCGTCGAAAACGGCACCCTCAGCCTCGATGGCCGTGCGGTCGGCGGCAATGGCATCAGCATGCTCACCGGGCAAACCGAACTGCGCGCCACCGGCAGCGGCTCGGTCAGTCTCAATGGCCATTCCGAGCGCGGCAACGGCATCCACTTCTACCCCTCCAGCGCCAGCAGTTCGGTGACCCTGGCCACCCAGGGCGGCAACCTCAGCCTGACCGGCAGCAGCAACGGCGGGCCCAGCGCCAATGGCATCTTCCTGCGCAGCGGCAGCAATGGCGTGAACCTGCAATCGGCCGGTGGCGACATCCTGCTCGACGGCACCGGCAACAACGGCGCTGCTGGCATTACCTTCAACGGCACCAGCACGGGCGTCACCCGCGTGGCGAGCAGCGCCAACGGCAACCTCACCCTGCGCGGTCGCAGCGACAGCGGCCCGGCGCTGAACTTCGCCAGCGGCAACAACTACCTGGCCGTCGACCAGGGCGTGCTGCTGCTCGAGGCCGACTCGGGCGCTGGCAGCCACCTGGTACACGGCAGCGACAGCACCCAGTTCGTGACCAACGGCGGGGCCTTGGTGCAGCGCCTTGGCGGGCTGGTCAGCGCCAGTGCGCTGCCGCAAAGCAGTGAGGCGACGCGTGCCTATCAGCAGCAGCAGATGACCCAGTCGAGCTGGAGCCAGGTGCTGTACCCAGACTACCGGCAGACGCCGTTGCAGCCGTGGGTCGACCAGGTGCACCTGGACCTGGCGCTGCTCGGCGACACCCCCGCCAAGGAGGACTGAGAACATGAGCCAAGCCCCGTTCTCCCTGGAGCGCTTCGAACAGCTCTGCTACTCGCGCCAGCACGAGGAGGCCGCCCGGGAGTTGGTGCGCTTGCTGCTGATCATCGACCGTCACTATGGCCGCTTGTCCGAGCAGTTCGTGCTGTCGGTGTCGCCCGCCGTGCCGGCGGCAGAGCTCGAAGCCCACGTGCTGACCCGCCTGACCTGCGCCATCAGCGCGCTGTTCAGCGACCCGCAGTTCCAGGTCAGCCCCACCGGCTTCGAACAGCTGATCAACTTCCAGCGCTGGCTCTCGGCCCTGTTCGCCGCCAGCCCGTTCATCAACGCCGACCACATCCTACGGGCGCTCAACCTGCACGGCCAAGGCAGCCAGCGCTTCGAGGTCGCGCCTGCGCAATTGGTGAAGTTCTGCCTGCTGTATTCGGCCGAGTCGCAGCTGCCCCTGGATGTGGAACTGCTCTGGCAACAGGACCCGGCGCTGGCCCTGGCGCTGTTCATGGCCTTGCTGTCGCCGCGTTTTCTCGGCACCCCCGCCGCCCACTCCAAGCGCGAGGCGCTGCTGGCCTGGCTGCCACAACGGCTGGATACCCTGGACAGCCTCGACCAGTTGCCGCTGGCGATCATCCATGACGTGTACATGCATTGCAGCTACGCCGACCTGCCCGAGCGTCACCGCATCAAGCGTTCGATCTGCCGGCTGATCGAACGCAAGCTGGCCGCCGAAGGCATCGCCTCGTTGTCGGCAAAGCCTGCTGAGCGCAGCGTCAAGCCACGCATGCTGGTGGTGCTGGAATGGTTCTCGGGGGCGCACTCGATCTACCGCACCCATTCGCGCACCCTGGAAGCCGCACGCCAGCACTTCGAGCTGTGGGCGGTTGGCTACGCGAACAACGTCGATACCCTGGGCCGCGAGGTGTTCGAGCACTTCATCGAGCTCAAGGCCCCGGACGACCTGCTGGCCTGCGTGCGCCAGGTTCGCCAGCTGGCTGAGGAACTGCGCCCGCAGGTGCTGTACATGCCCAGCGTCGGCATGTTCCCGCTGACCTTGTTCATCGCCAACCTGCGCCTGGCGCCGCTGCAGGTGGCGGCGCTGGGCCACCCGGCGACCACCGGTTCCCGGCACGTCGACTACATCAGCGTGGAGGAGGATTTCGTTGGCGACCCAGACTGCTTCAGCGAGCGCCTGTTGTTGCTGCCCAGCGATGGCCAGCCTTATCGGCCCTCAGCCATCGAGGTGCAGATAACCCCGCGCGAACGCATCGATCAGCAGGAGGTGGCGATCGCCGTGGCCGCCACCACCATGAAGCTCAACCCAGGTTTTCTGCGCGCCTGCCAGCAGATCGCCGAGCGCACCCTGGCGCAGCACGGCAAGCGCGTGCGTTTCCACTTCCTGGTCGGCCAGGCCCAGGGCCTGCTGTACCCACAGTTGCAGCGGCTGATCCAGCGTTACCTGGGCGATGCCCTGGTGCATCCGCACCAGCCCTACCCGCAATACCTGGCCACCTTCGAGCGTTGCGACCTGTTCCTGAGCCCGTTCCCGTTCGGCAATACCAACGGCATCATCGACGCCTTCACCCTGGGGCTGCCTGGGGTGTGCAAGACCGGCGCGGAGGTGTTCGAGCATATCGACGAAGGCTTGTTCCGCCGCGCCGGGTTGCCGGACTGGACCATTACCCATACCCCCGAGGCGTACATCGAAGCGGCGGTGCGCATGGCGGGCGACTACAGCGCACGGGCACCGCTGTACGCGCACCTGGCGGGTGGGCAGCCGTTGCAGCGCTTGTTCCAAGGCCGCCCGGAGATTTTCGGTGAGCACCTGGTGGCGCTGTTGGGGCGAAGGTTGTAGACGCCAGTTCTCAAGCCGCTCGTCTGGCTCTACGTCCAGCGTAGCGCCCGCCCCTTGCTCAATAGCGGCACTTGGCCATACTGGCAGCCAGTGGCGGATGCCACTCCTAAAAAATAACCAAGCATGGAGTTAGCCTGATGAAAATCGTTTCGCTGGTGATCGCAGCTTTGCTTTCGTTCTCCTCGGTGGCCGCTTTTGCACACAGCGGCGGTACCGACGCCCAGGGTTGCCACACCAACCACAAGACCGGTGAGCGCCACTGCCACTGAGCCGATCTGGCAAGCTAACCACTGCTGGCGCTATCTACCTCGATAACGCCAGCTCAAGTCGCGTCCATACCATCCCTGCTTTTCACGTTCCCCCGCGCCATCAAGCCCAAAGCCAATTTCGAATGCCCAGCAGAACCAAGAGGTGACCCGGGTAGAACCAGTAGCTCCACTGCCTGACGGGTGGAACTTTGAAGGGCACTGAAGTCCAGAAAAGCGCCAAACCTAGCAGGGGCGCCAAGGCAGCCATCAGCAGCGCGAGAATAGCGAACGGTTCAAGCTGCACTGCCCTTCCCCAAAGCCCGGTTCGAGCGTTAATCACGACGCACAGAACAACGGGCAGCAGAGCGAAGTACTCCGGGCGCCTGATGGCCAAGAGCAATGCGGTGGGTAGCAGGACGCCGTAGAAGCCATACATCAGTGGATCATTGAGCAGGTAAGCCGCTATGAGCGCCCCGCCTGCAAGCACCAGGCTTTCGAGCGTCTTGTGCTGGGCCCCCCAGGCCACGAGCAAGCCCAACGCCAATGTCACCAGGACATTGTAATTTCCTGACGTGCTTATCAGCTGATAACAAACTTCCGAAAGGGCGGCAAAAAGCACGAGGAGGGAGAGATAGCGACCATTGCTGCGGGTAAACAAATCTCCCGGCTGAGTACGTGAAACGTTGATAGCCAAGGCCAAGCAGAAGAAAGGGAACGACAGGCGCCCGATGACAAACAAGTTGCTGGTTGCGAGCCAAACCAGGCGCATATGGTCGAGCACCATGGTGATCAAGGCGATCCATTTGATCAGGTCCTGACCGGCATGCCGCTGCGCCGCGGCTTGATTCACGACAGGCTTCCAGGCACCAGTCCGGTTCTACAGATACTTGGTAATCTGCTTGAACTCGTCGATCGCCGACCGATCGCCTTTGCTCAGGGCATTTACCGAGTCTTCCAGGCAATGATCGATATGGTCCTGGATGAGGGTGCGCTTGGCCTGGCAAACCGCCTTCTCGACAGCATGCAGCTGTTGAGCGATATCCACGCATTCGCGACCTTCTTCGATCATGGTGATGATGCTGCGCAGGTGCCCGTCAGCTCGCTTCAGGCGTTTGATGATCGCTTCGTGGCTCTGGTGAGTATGGGTATGGCCATGAGTATGTTCATGGACGTGCTCGGTCATGGCTTGAGTCCCGGATGGCTTTACATTAGGCTTGCACCCTATCCCCCCAGGGGGGTTATGTCAAACGTGCTCTTTTTGCTTTCCCGTATCCGTCACTAAGGCATCAGGATGTCTCGCGGTCTACTTTCAGCGACCATGACTGTGTTTCTGGCTCTGGCCTTTCTACTGGCCTGGACCGGGCATGCCTATTCGCTTTCGGTGCCCACACAGAACCCGGTATACAGCCAGCAGACAGTCCAACATGGTCATGATCACGGTGAATCGGCGTGGGCCTGTGCCCAGTGCACGGACCACTACCACTCGCCGCTGACCCCCGACCATCAGCACGAGACCCCGCAGCTCACCTCTGCCACACAGCTTTTCTCCACCTTCGAGCCCTCTGTTCGCTTGGCACTGCCCGGCGACTCGGTGCCTCGCCCACCTGTTTCCCGTATCGAGCGCCCACCTCGTCCTGTCCTTGCCGCCTGACAAGAGCCGATTTGCGGCTAACGATCATTGCAAGAAAGGATTTATCCATGCATCTGCACTCGATAAGGGGTGGGGGTTTGTTCGCCACGTGCGCACGCCGCCCATTGGCCCTGCTGTTCCTGCTGGTTGCCTCACTGTTCATCGGCATGCCAGAAGCCCTGGCCCACGCCGTAGCGGAAGGCGACAAAGGCTTTATTCAAGAAAGCACTGGGGTGATGTTGATCCCGTTCATCTACATGGGCGCCAAGCACATGATGACGGGCTACGACCACCTGCTGTTCCTCTTCGGCGTCATCTTCTTCCTTTACCGCCTGAAGGACGTCGGCCTGTACGTCACGCTGTTCGCCGTCGGCCACTCGGTCACCCTGCTGTTCGGGGTGCTAACGGAAATCAGCATCAGCTCGTACATCATCGACGCGATCATCGGTTTCTCGGTGGTGTACAAGGCGCTGGACAACCTGGGTGCCTTCCAGCGCTGGTTCGGCTACCAGCCTGATACCAAGGCCGCGACCTTGATCTTCGGTTTGCTGCACGGCTTCGGCCTGGCCACCAAGATCCAGGAGTACGAGATCTCGGCCGATGGCCTGATCCCCAACCTGATTGCCTTCAACGTAGGTGTCGAGATCGGTCAACTGCTGGCGTTGAGCGCGATCCTGATCCTGATGGGTATCTGGCGTCGCACGCCCAGCTTCTGGAGCCATGCCTACACCGCCAACGTTGCCATGATGAGCGCCGGTTTCCTGCTGATGGGTTACCAAATTGCCGGCCTGTTTATCTCTGCCTGAGGACTTTCGACCATGTTCAATTCTCCACTTCCTTCGGCAAGCGAACTGCCGCCCAGCCGTCAACTCATCCGCTCCACAGTTATCGCTTTGGCAGTTGCCATGGGATTGCTGGTTACCGTCGTGATGCCTTCGGAATATGCAGTAGACCCAACTGGCATCGGCCGTGCCATGGGCCTCACCCAGATGGGTGAAATCAAGATCAGCTTGGCTCAGGAGGCCCTGGCGGATGAGCAGGCTGCACAGCAAGCCAAAGCGCCTGTTGCTGTGGCCGCCGCACCTGCACCTGCTCCTGCACCTGTTCAAGCTCCGGCGCCTGTGCAACAGGTGGCTATCGCGGAACCGGCCCAGGCCGCTGCCTCGAAGTCGGCGGCGAAGTCCGATGAGGTGACGGTGACCCTCAAACCTGGTGAGGGTCGTGAGATCAAGCTGGAGATGGTCAAGGGAAGCGTCGTTTCTTATGAATGGACCGCCTCCGCGCCGGTCAACCACGACACCCATGGTGAGACCTACAACGCTGCCCAGGGCGACTTCCACAGCTACAGCAAAGGTCGCCAGGTGAAAGGCGACAGTGGCGAGCTGACTGCGCTGTTCGACGGTACCCACGGCTGGTTCTGGCGTAACCGCACCTCCGGCAACGTGACCGTTACGTTGAAGACATCTGGTGACTATCTGAACCTCAAGAAATGATCCGCAGCCGGGGCACGTGCATGACTGCACGGGCTCCGGCTTAACCGAACTCGACTATCCCGGAAATGACTGAAATGGCTATCAAATTGACCCGTTCCCTCCTGATGATCTGTCTGCTTGGCCTGCTGGCCGCCTGCGGTGGCAATGAAACCGAAAGTAATTCGGGCTCAGATGGCCATGGCCATTCGCACGAATGACTGAACATTACGGGGCCTACAGGCCCCGTAATTCGTTTTGACTGTTCTGTGCCTACCGAGTCAGCGTCCTGGCCATTTGTGGTGGTGCTCATCGATCACGAACGTGTGAGCGTGTGCCTTGCCTTCAACAACGTGGGGATGGTCCTCAGGCAAGTCGTCATGAGCATGAGCGACCACCTCGTCGTCATACTCAGGGCGCCAGATCTGCTTGCTCAGTAACCACGCGATTGCTGCCACGAGGGTCAGGCCAATGAACGATGCGGTCAGGCTGACACTTGCGCCCAGCCATCCAGCCAGGGGATAGGTAATCAACCAGCAGGCATGAGACAAGGCAAATTGGGCAGCAAACAATGCTGGGCGGTCTTGGGAGGTGGATGAGCGCCGCAGTATTCGACCTGAAGGCGTTTGAGCCAATGAGTAGCCTGCCCCTAGCACCAGCCACAACGCCACCAGGCTCCAATAGTTGTTGACGAAGGCTCCAAGCATCAAACCAACGACCAGCACCGCGCCGCCAGCAAGCATCGCCTTGCGGTCGTCCAAACGCTCGAGCAGACGTGGCAATGCCAGAGCAACAATCATCGAGCCTGCACCGAATGCCATAAGCGCCATGGCCGTTGAGCTTTGCGCCAGACCAAACTGGGATTGCACAAGCACGACGGTGTTGACGATGACCATCGCGCTGGCCGCCGCGACGGTCAGGTTCAGCGCGAGCAAGCCCCGTAGCCGAGGTGTACGCAGGAAGATCCGCATCCCTTTGGTGGTTCGCTCGTAGATGCTGCGTTTTGGGCCTCGAATGGCGACCGGCAAAATTACGCTGCCGACCATCGCAGCAGACACCAGGAAACCCACGACAGTGCCGGCAAACAGGCTGTGGAAACTGACCACAGTCAGCAGTAATGCCGCGAGCATCGGGCTGATGACACTTTCCAGGTCATAGGCTAGGCGAGACAGCGACAGGGCCCTGGTGTATTCGCGCTCGTCGGGAAGGATGTCGGGAATGGTGGCCTGGAACGTTGGGGTAAATGCAGC
>NZ_JBNNVR010000084.1:0-24046 GCF_050280645.1 Pseudomonas sp. NPDC089554 | reverse complement strand
CATCCTCGCGGTGTTCTCGGAAAAGCGCCTGGACGAGCCGGAAATGAAGGACATCCCCACCGCCAAGGAGCAGGGCTACGACATCGTCTGGCCGGTGGTTCGCGGCTTCTACCTGGGGCCAAAAGTCAGCGACGAGGACTACGCCTGGTGGAAGGAATCCTTCGACAAGCTGCTGGCCTCCGACGAGTTCGCCAAGCTGCGTGACCAGCGCGAGCTGTTCCCGTTCGCCATGACTGGTGCAGAACTGGACACCTACGTGAAGAAGCAGGTTGCGGATTACAAAACCCTGGCCAAAGAGTTCGGCCTGATCCAGTAAGCCCCGTAATCGCCGTCCCCTGTAGGAGCGGGGTTGTGTTCGAAAACAGAGGATTTCCCGATGATCCTGCAACGCATCTTCGCCCTGGTCCTGCTGGCGGTCTGCGCCATCCTGGCCGTGATGGCCTGGCCCTACCAGGCGGCGTTTTCCTATGAGCCGGTGGGCCCACGTGCCTTCCCGCTGCTGATGCTTGGCCTGATGGGCCTGGCCTTGCTGTACCTGGCAATCCGTCCTACGCCGATCGTGCGCAAGGACGACGAACCCGAACTCGACCGCGAGACCCTGATCAAGATCGCCGCCTGCGTCGGCCTTTTGCTGGTCTTCGCCGCCACCTTCGAGCCGCTGGGCTTCATTCTCAGCGCCGTGCTCATCGGCCTGCCGATGGCCCGCCTGTACGGCGGTCGCTGGCTGCACAGCGCCATCGTGGTGGTCGGCATGAGCGTGTTGCTCTACTGGCTGTTCGACCGCGTGATGGACGTCCCCCTGCCCCTCGGCCTGCTCGACGTACTGGAGAACTGACACATGGATACCTTGAGCTACCTGGGCCAGGGCTTCGGCGTCGCCCTGAGCCCCTACAACCTCGTCACCGCCCTGATCGGCACCTTGATCGGCACCGTGGTCGGCCTGCTGCCGGGCCTGGGCCCGATCAACGGCGTGGCCCTGCTGATTCCCATCGCCTTCGCCCTGGGCCTGCCGCCGGAGTCGGCGCTGATCCTGCTGGCCGCGGTATACCTGGGCTGTGAATACGGCGGGCGTATCAGCTCGATCCTGCTGAACATCCCGGGCGAAGCCTCCACCGTGATGACCACCCTGGACGGCTACCCCATGGCCCGCCAAGGCCTGGCCGGTGTGGCGCTGTCGCTGTCGGCGTGGAGTTCGTTCATCGGTGCGCTGATCGCCACCTGCGGCATGGTACTGTTCGCACCCTTGCTGGCGAAGTGGGCCATCGCCTTCGGGCCGGCGGAATACTTCGTGTTGATGGTGTTCGCCATCGTCGCCCTCGGCGGCATGGCCGGCGACAAGCCGCTGAAAACCTTCATCGCTGCGCTGATCGGCCTGTTCCTGTCGGCGGTGGGCATCGACGCCAACAGCGGTGTATACCGCTTCACCGGTGACAGCGTGCACATGGCCGACGGCATTCAGTTCGTGGTGCTGGTACTGGGCCTGTTCTCCATCAGCGAGATCCTCCTGCTGCTGGAAAAAACCCACCACGGCCACGCCGCGGTGAAAGCGACCGGGCGCATGCTGTTCAACTTCAAGGAAGCGGCTTCGGTGTTCGTGGTGAACATCCGCTGCGGCCTGCTCGGCTTCTTCATGGGCGTATTGCCGGGTGCCGGTGCCACCCTGGCCAGTGCTGTTGCCTACATGACCGAAAAACGCCTGGCCGGTGCCAGCGGCAAGTTCGGCAAAGGTGACGCCCGTGGCCTGGCGGCCCCGGAAACCGCCATCGGCGCCTCGTGCTGCGGCGCCCTGGTGCCGATGCTGACCCTCGGCGTACCAGGCTCGGGCACCACCGCCGTGATGATCGGCGCCCTGACCCTGTACAACATCACCCCCGGCCCGATGCTGTTCGAACAGCAACCGGACATCGTCTGGGGCCTGATCGCCTCGCTGTTCATCGCCAACATCATGCTGGTGATCCTGAACATCCCGATGATCCGCATCTTCACCCGCATCCTTGCCGTGCCGAACTGGGCGCTGGTGCCGGTGATCGCGATCATCACCGCGATCGGCGTGTACGCCGTGCATGCCACCACCTTCGACCTGTTCCTGATGGTTGGCATCGGCATCATGGGCTACATCCTGCGCAAGCTGGACTTCCCGCTGTCGCCGATCCTGCTGGGCTTCATCCTCGGAGGGCTGATGGAGCAGAACCTGCGCCGCGCGCTGTCGATCTCCAACGGCGAGCTGGGCATCCTCTGGTCGAGCCCGATCAGCATGGGTGTGTGGGTACTGGTGGTGTTGATGCTGGGCCTGCCACTGCTGCGCATCTGGCGCAAACGCAGCCAGCAGCGCCGGGCCATGGCCGATGCCTGATCGGTCGTTGCCACTGTTCTGGTCCACCGGGCTGGTCGGGCTGGCGGGCGGTTTCATCGCCAGCCTGGTCGGCTGGCCCCTGCCATGGATGGTAGGCTCGTTGCTGGCGATCATCCTGGTGCGCTGCCTGACGCCCTGGCAGCTCACGGAAATCCCCAATGGCCGCAAATGCGGCCAATGGATCATCGGTATCGGCATCGGCTTGCACTTTACCCCCGAAGTGATCGAGCAGGTCTCCAGCCATTTCGTCTTGATCTTCTTCGGCGCGCTGGTGACCACGGCCTCCAGCGTGATCGGCGTGTGGTTGCTGCGACGCACCGGTGAAGACCGCGCCACGGCGTTCTTCGCCAGCATGCCGGGGGGCTCGGGGGAAATGGTCAACCTGGGCGCGCGCAATGGCGCGGTGCTGAGCCAGGTGGCAGCGGCGCAGAGCCTGCGGGTGTTGACGGTGGTGCTATGCGTGCCGGCGCTGTTCAAGCTGCTGCTGGGGGACGGCGACCCGCTGCACCAAGCCGGCAGTGTCAGCTGGGGTTGGCTGGCGATGATCGCGCCATTGGGGGTGCTGGCATCGTTACTGTGGCAACGCCTGCGCCAGCCCAATCCCTGGCTGTTCGGCCCGCTGTTGGTGGCCGCCAGTGTGTGCCTGGCGGGCAACCTGCAAATCGCCTTGCCCAATGGCGCCAGCCAGATCGGCCAGTGGCTGATCGGCAGCGGGCTGGCCTGTCACTTCAACCGCGCGTTCTTTCGTCGTGCGCCGTCGTTCCTCGGGCGTACGTTGGTGGCCACGGCGTTGTGCATGCTGGCAGCGGGCGGCGCGGCCTGGGGTTTGAGCCTGCTGACGCACCTGGACTTGCGCTCGCTGACCCTGGGCATGATGCCCGGAGGTATTGCCGAGATGAGCCTGACGGCCGAGACCTTGCAACTGTCGGTCCCGCTGGTGACGGCGTTGCAGGTGATGCGGTTGTTGTTCGTGCTGTTTTTGGCAGAGCCGATATTCAGGGTTTGGGTACGTCACGACTAAGCGGTGACTTCATCGCGGGGCAAGCCCGCTCCCACAGGTACAGCACCGTTCTTGAGAGCGTCACAGTACCTGTGGGAGCGGGCTTGCCCCGCGATGAAGTCACCGCTTCCCCTGCATCAATCAAACCGGCGGCAACGCCCAGTCGATCGGCGCCAGCCCACGCTGCTCGAGGAACCCATTGGTGCGGCTGAAATGCCCACAGCCGAAGAACCCTCGATACGCCGACAACGGCGAGGGGTGCACCGACTTCAGCACCAGGTGCTTGGTCCCATCGATCAACTTCTGCTTGCTCTGCGCATGGGAGCCCCACAGCAGGAACACCACGTTCTCGCACTGTTCGCTGACCAGCTGAATCACCCGATCGGTAAACGGCTGCCAGCCCGCATTGGCATGGGAGGCTGCCTTGCTGCGCTCCACAGTCATGGTGGTGTTGAGCAGCAGCACACCCTGCTCGGCCCAGCTTTGCAGGTAGCCGTGGTTGGGGATCGGCAGGTTCAGGTCGCGGTTCAGTTCCTTGTAGATGTTCACCAGCGACGGCGGCGTGGGCACGCCCGGTTGTACCGAGAAGCACAGGCCATGGGCCTGGCCCGGGCCGTGGTACGGGTCCTGGCCGAGGATCACCACCTTGACCTGGTCCAGCGGCGTGGAATTGAGCGCATTGAAGATCAGCGGCCCCGGCGGGTAGATCTCCTTGCCCGCCGCATGCTCCTGGCGCAGGAACTCGCGCAGCTGGCGCATGTAGGGCTGGTCGAACTCGGCACGCAGCGCGGCCTTCCAGCTGGGTTCGAGCTTGATGCGATCGTCGTCGGTCATGGGGCCTTCCAGAAATTTCCGTGGCGCGACACTAGGAAAGCCGTCCCGGCTTGTCAATCGCCCCGACCGGCAACCGGCACGTTTGCTCAGGCAGGCCATACTTGTGCGACGACCTGAACGAGGTGGTCCATGTCCATTCAATGCGAGGTACTCAGCGGCGTCGATGGAGCACGTGTCGCCATCGCCACCCTGGAGGCGCCCAAGGCGCTGAACGCCTTGAGCCTGCCGATGATCGAAGCGCTCGACGAGCGTCTGCAGGCCTGGGCCGGCGACCCCGGCATCGTCTGCGTGTTGCTGCGCGGCGCAGGCCCCAGGGCCTTCTGCGCCGGTGGCGATGTGCGTGCGCTGGCCAGCGCCTGCCGCGAGCAGCCTGGCAGCGTACCGCCGCTGGCGGCCCGCTTCTTCGCCGATGAATACCGGCTCGACTATCGCATTCACACCTACCCCAAGCCGCTGCTGTGCTGGGGGCATGGCCATGTGCTGGGCGGCGGCATGGGCCTGCTGCAAGGCGCTGGGGTGCGTATCGTCACGCCCAGCAGCCGCCTGGCCATGCCAGAGGCGGGTATCGGGCTGTACCCGGATGTCGGCGCCAGCTGGTTCCTCAGTCGGCTGCCCGGCAAACTGGGGTTGTTCCTGGGTTTGACCGGTGCGCCGATCAACGCCCGCGATGCCTTGGACCTGGGCCTGGCCGATCGCTTCATGGGCGAAGGGCAACAGGACGCGCTGATCGACGAGCTGTTGCAACTGAACTGGCAGGAACAAACCGCGCTGCAACTGAACAGCCTGCTCAAGGCCGAGCAGCACCGGGCCCTGGGCGAGCTACCCGAGCCCCAATGGCTGGCGCGTCGCGCTGAGATAGATGCCCTGCTCGATGTCGCCGACCCGGCCTCGGCCTGGCGCGCGCTGTGTGGCCTGCATCGGCATGCCGACTCACTGCTAGCCGAAGCCGGGCAGCGTGTGCGAGAAGGCTGCCCGCTGACCGGGCACCTGGTGTGGGAACAGCTCAAGCGTGCCAGGCACCTGTCTTTGGCCCAGGTATTCCAGATGGAATACGCCATGAGCCTGAACTGCTGCCGCCACCCGGAATTCAGCGAAGGTGTGCGTGCCCGCCTGCTGGACAAGGACAACCAGCCGCGCTGGCACTGGAGCGATGTCGCCCAAGTGCCAACGGCGGTGGTGCAGGCGCATTTCAGCAAAGTGTGGGAGGGGCCTCACCCGCTGGCGGGCCTGGGCTGAGGCAGCGCCTCAGCGCTGCCAGTTGCGGTCGCGGTCCCCTCGGCGGTTGGAGTGCCGGCGGTCATCCCAGTCGCGTCGGTCATTGCGGTAGTCGTGGCGATCCCGGTCGCGCCCATAGTCATAGCGATGGCGGTTGCCATAATCGTTGCGCGGGTTGCCATGCCACTGGTTGGCCCGAGGCGACGGGTAAGGCCGGTAGTGCGGGGTAGGCGCTGGGTAGTAGCGTGGCGCGGGCTGGTAGTAGTAGCGCGGCTGCGGCGCCACGTAGTAGTGGTTCGGGCGGTAATGACCGGGGTAGACGTAGCGGTCGGCCGTGTAATAGGTGCTGCGGTAGTGGCCCCCGCCCCCGTAGTAGGGCGCGCAGGCGGATGTCATCAGTGCCAACATGGCGACCAGCAGGATTCGATAGGACATGGCGGCCTCCTGGACCGCTAGGGTGCCCGGACAGCGGCGCTGGCGGGCGTCGATCGGCAGACGTTGATCGACATTGAATAAGACCTTGGCGAGGCGATCCGGTGCCATTTGCGCAACAAATTGAAACAGTCTGAAGAACCCCGAAAAACAACGCCCGCGCCGGGTATACTGCGCGCCCTCGACGCCACACCGGGACCACCATGAACGACACCCAGCGCTGCCCAGCCTGCGGCGCGTCCAACCACTGCGGCCTCGCCGACCCGCGCAGCGCCACCCAAGGTTGCTGGTGCTTCAGCGTGCGCATCGACCCGGCCGTGATCGAGGCGTTGCCCGACGAACTGCGCGACAAAGCGTGCCTGTGCCCGCGTTGTGCGGCGGTCGACGATCAGCTCAAAGCCAACGCGCCACTCCCCTAGCCAAGCCCTCCCCCATGCGCCTCGACCGATTCCTTGCCAACCTGCCCTGCTACAACCGCCAGCAAGTGCGCCTGCTACTGGTGCAGCGGCGTGTACGTGTGGATGGCGAAGCGGTGGCCGACCCGCTGCACGAGGTACGCGAGTTCAGCCGGGTGGAAGTGGATGAGCAGGTGTTGCAGGCCGGACGTCCGGCACGCTACCTGATGCTGAACAAGCCCGCGGGCTGCGTGAGCGCGACCAGCGACCCACAGCACCCCACAGTACTCGACCTACTGCCTGCCGAGCTGCGCGACGACCTGCATATCGCCGGGCGCCTGGACTACAACACCACGGGCTTGCTGATCCTGACCAATGACGGCCAGTGGTCGCGCCGCCTGACCCAACCGCGCACCAAGCTGGCGAAGCTCTACCTGGTGCAGACCGAGGACGAGATAGGCGCGCACTACGTCGACAAGTTCCGCGAAGGCTTCTACTTCGCCTTCGAAGACCTCACCACCCTGCCTGCCCAGCTGGACATCCTCGGGCCGCGCAGCGCTCGCCTGGCAATCGTCGAAGGGCGCTACCACCAGGTCAAGCGCATGTTCGGCCACTTCGACAACAAGGTGATGGGCTTGCACCGCGAGCGCATGGGCAGCATAGGCCTGGACCCCACCTTGGCGCCGGGGCATTACCGGGAACTGACAGCGGAAGAAGTCGCTTCGGTCTGAAGAAACGCATAACGACTTTTCCTACAAAATCTCCCGAACGGCACTTGCACGATCCCCGCCCGGCTGCTTGAATCCAAATCGTCAGTCTGCATGTGACTTCCTGGTCACGCTCGCAGTCCAAGACGCCTTTTACCGGCCACCCAAAGCCTCGACGCCTTGGGGCACGGTGAATTGCCCGCACAACAATACCCGTCGACCAGCGTGCCAAGGATCGACACTGGGCCTCCCGGTTTCACTTCAAGGCGTATGCCTACCTGTCATAAAGAACGTGCACCCTAGGTGACGCGAATGCCCTTTTTGCGCCAGGAGTCGATGACATGAGGCCAGAAATTGCTGTACTTGATATCCAAGGTCAGTACCGGGTTTACACGGAGTTCTATCGCGCGCAAACGGCCGAAAAGACGATCATCCTGATCAACGGCTCATTGGCCACCACGGCCTCGTTCGCCCAGACGGTGCGCAACCTGCACCCGGAATTCAACGTAGTGCTGTACGACCAGCCCTACGCGGGCAAGTCCAAGCCGCACAACCGCCAGGAACGCCTGCTCAGCAAGGAGACCGAGGCACACATCCTGCTGGAACTGGTAGAGCACTTCCAGGCCGACCATGTGATGTCGTTCTCCTGGGGCGGTGCCTGCACCCTGCTGGCGCTGGCGCACCAGCCACGGTTGGTGAAGAAGGCCATCGTCAGTTCGTTCTCGCCGATCATCAACGAGCCGATGCGCGACTACCTGGAGCGCGGCTGCGAATACCTGGCGGCCTGCGACCGCTACCAGGTGGGCAACCTGGTCAACGACACCATCGGCAAGCACCTGCCGTCGCTGTTCAAGCGCTTCAACTACCGGCATGTGAGCAGCCTGGACACCCACGAGTACGCGCAGATGCATTTCCACATCAACCAGGTGCTGGACCACGACCTGGAGCGCGCGCTGAACGGGGCACGCAACATCCACATTCCGGTGCTGTTCATCAACGGCGAGCGCGACGAGTACACCACCGTCGAAGACGCCCGCCAGTTCGCCCGGCACGTTGGCCAGAGCCACTTCAGTACGATCCGTGACGCCGGCCATTTCCTCGACATGGAGCACAAGGCCGCCTGCGAAGACACTCGCAGCGCCATGCTGGGCTTCCTCAAACCAGCGGCGCGCGAAGCCCGTCAACGCTACACCTACACACAGGGGCAACATGCACTTGCCCTCTGAGCGCATCGGCGTCCTGTAGCTATCAATACCTGCAGGCTACGGGCCGCCGACAGGCTTTTTTACCAGCCTGGGGTTCTCATCGGCTGAGGGTTCTGGTAAAAAGTCGGGCTGCTGAAGCAGGTGAGCTAGCGAGGGTTCTTACCCTGCACCGCTTCCAGCACGCATTGGGTAATACCAAAGCGGGTATAGTTTAATGGTAGAACAGTAGCTTCCCAAGCTTCCGACGAGGGTTCGATTCCCTCTACCCGCTCCACCCCGTCTTCTCGCGTGGCGTCCCGGTGACGTCAACGTCCGTTCAAAGGAGCCTTGGCTCCTTTTTTCGTTTCTGAGGCTTGAACCATTGCCTTGATGCTTCGCTGGCTAAACCTGACAGGGCAAAACCAAAACGCTGAACCCTCAGTAAAGGAAACGGCCTACAGCAACCCCAGAGTTCAGCAGCGTGCCTTCTCGGGCCTCCGTCAGTAGCTTGTGCACGTCCACCTCATCGTGATGATGCGGCACAGTCACCCTCTACGCCACTGACGTACTGCATGCTATGCTTTTCATCGAAACGCCTCTATTCACTAAACGCGTAAAAGAGCTGGTTGACGAGGAGTCCTATCGGCTACTTCAGCTTGCGCTAGCCAGTACACCTGGAATGGGTGCCCTGATTGAAGGAACCGGTGGGCTACGCAAAGTACGCATCGCCACCAAAGGGCAAGGTAAGCGCGGCGGAGCAAGGGTCATCTACTACCACTTCGTGTCTGCTTCACAGGTCGCCATGCTCTACATCTACGCAAAAGGCGAACAAGCGGACCTTACCGTAGAGCAACGCAAAGCACTGATGACAGTCATCCAACACTGGAGAGCAACATGAGCCATTTCTTCGATGAACTGATGGAAAGCGTCCAGCAAATGGACGAAATCCTGCAGGGCACACGTAAGCCTTCACGTGCATTCGAGATCAATGCCTCCCAGGTTCGAAGCATTCGCATGGCCACCGGCCTTTCCCAGGCACGTTTCGCCGAAATGATCGATGTACAGGTCGCAACATTGCGTAACTGGGAACAAGGGCGCAGGGAGCCTACCGGGCCAGCCAAGGCCTTGTTACGCGCGATTCACAATGACCCTGACCATGTGCTCAAAGCCCTCGCACCTTGATTAGGTCGCGAAGCCCTAAACACTTATAAGGGGCCGCAAAGCGCGCCCCCTCTTCATGTCAGTACCCCATCGTTTTCAGCAACTGGCCCTCGTCCTTTTCCGGCGAACGCCCGTAGAAGCGCATCAGCTCCCCCGCCCGGTTGGTGAAAATGCCATCCACCCCAGCCTTCATCGCCTTGTCGAAGTCCACCTGCTCATCGAGGGTGTACACATGCACCAGCAAACCACGCTCGTGGCTGGCCTTGTTCATCCATGGCTTGATCAGGTCGGCATAGCTCTGCTCACCGAGCTGGGCGCGGGTGGCTGACGGACCGGTGCCGATGGCGCCGCCCTTTACTGCAAGATCGAGCCAACGCAGGAATTCGGCCTCGGACTTGGGCTCCTGACGGGCGTAGAACGCGGCCTTGTCGGGCTCACCCGAGTCGGCGAAGTTCTTGCCCGAGGCCGGCTCGATGGCGCCCTTGCCCACCCACAGCAATAGAATCTTCGGCACCTTCGGCATGTGCTGGTGCAGCAGCGCCAGGCTGTTGCGGTCGAAGGTTTGCAGAATCACCCGGCCCGGCTGGTCGAGCCAGCCGCGCGCTTCGAGCTTTTGCTTCAGTTGCTGCTCGATACCGGGAAACTGGTTGGGCACCTTGGTCTCGATGTACAGCCCCGGCTTGTGCGCAGGGTTGGCTTCGGCGATGTCGATCACTTCATCCAGGGTCAGAATCTTCAGGCCACGGAAGGCTTCCCGGGCACGCTGCGGGTAGGCCTGGTTGAACCAGGTGCCGGCATCGAGGGATTTCAGCTCCTCCAGGGTGAAGGCACTGACGGGGCTGGCCTTGCGCTCGGGAAAGCGCGCGGCCACGTCGCTGGTGCGGGCCAGCACATCGTCATGCACCACCACCAGCACGTTGTCGCGGGTGCGTTGCAGGTCCAGCTCCAGGTAGTCGGCGCCCAGGTCGCGGGCCAGCACGTAGGCAGGCTTGGTCGACTCTGGCGCATCGAACGAGGCGCCGCGATGGGCGATGACCGCCGGGTGGGGAATGCCCTGGGCCTTGGCCAGGGTCTGGGCGTCGGTGGCATTGGCCGCAAGGGGCAACATCAGCATGGCCAGGCTGGCCATGTGCTTGAACGATCTCAGCATCGAAGGTTTCCTTATCACGATTGTCCTGCGCAGAGCGGTGTGCATTTCCTTGGACGGGCTAGCGTCGCACGTCTGCGTGACATGCTAAAGTCCCCGCGTTTTTCGCCACGCCCAGACGGAATGCCCATGCCCGCGCTCGACACCCAACTGGCCAACTGGCCCGACCTGAACCAACGCCACCCTTGCCAGGCGCTGCTGCTGGGCAACGGCGCCAGCCGAGCCTTGTGGAAACCGTTCGGCTATTTCTCGTTGTTCGAGGAAGCCACGCGGGTGCGTCATCGCGCGCTGGGCGTCAGCGACCAGGCGCTGTTCAAGGCCCTGGGCACGGAACTGTTCGAGCCGGTGCTGAGCACGCTGAACACCACGGTGCGGGCCAACGCGGCACTGGCAATCAACTCCACTGCGCCGCTGAACCGCTACTACTCGATCAAGGAAGCGTTGATCCACGCGGTACGCGCCGTGCACCCGCCCTTCGCAGTGCTGCCGTCCAGCACCCTGGCCACGCTCAACCAGGCGCTGCGTCAGTACCGCAGCGTCTACACCAGCAACTACGACCTGTTGCTGCCCTGGGCAGTCGAGCAGGCGCCGCAAGGCTTCGCCCGCCTGTTCGACGACGAAGGTTTCTTCGACGTGCGTCGCACTGCCAGCGAAGGCACACGGATCATGCACCTGCATGGCGGCCTGCACCTGCTCAAGTTGCCCGATGGCAGCACCCGCCAGCGCGTGGCGCAGGGTGCCGAACTGCTCGATGGCTTCGCCGTGAACATTCCCGGCGAAGTACCGCTGTTCATCAACGAAGACCGCAGCCCCCACAAGCTGCGCGCCATCCGCAACTCGGACTACCTGGCCTGGTGCCTGGCGCAATTGGCCCGCGAACACGACAGCCTGTGCCTGCTTGGCCAGCACCTGGATGCCAGCGACGAGCACCTGCTCGAAGCCATTCGCCTGGCCCGCCCTCACCATTTGTCGATCGCCATCCGGCCCTTGAGCGAAGCGTCGATCATCAACCAGAAACAACACTTCATCGATCGATTCGCCGAAGATAAGCGTATTTCGCTGCACTTCTTCGACGCCAGCAGCCACCCTCTGGTCGACCCGACATTGGCCGTCGCAGTGCCATCAGGGGCTATCGGGCGGCGCTGAGGCTGCAGAAATTGAAACCTGGCAAATGTAAATAATTCTCGATAAGATCCGCACCCTTTCCCACGCCAGCTTCGGAAAGCGTGCATGCAGCGCCTAAAGCCCGATTCAGCCACCCAGGACACCTGTCGCGGTTTCTACAGCGACATCCTGCATTTCCTGCGCAAGCGCATGGACAATGCCAGCGATGCCGCCGACATGACCCAGGACGTATTCGCCCAATGGCTCGGTTACCGCGACCGCGCCCAGGTCCAGCAACCCCGGGCGTTCCTTTTCCAGGTGGCACGTAACCTGCTCAGCGACCATTGGCGTCGGCAAAAGGTACGCCAGGCCACCTTCAGCGATGACGCCGCTCAAGACGAGCACATCGAGGCCGACAACAACCCGCAGGACCACGCCCATCGCCAGCAGCGCCTGGAGCAATTGCGCCAGGTGCTCGCCGAACTCTCGCCGCGGCGCCGAGAAGCCCTTATGCTGCACCGCTTCGAAGGCCTGACCCAGGCACAGATTGCCGAACGCATGAACATTTCCATCAGCATGGTCGAGAAGCACATCGCCGCCGCCCTGCTGCAGTGCAAGCAACGATTGGACAGCGACACCAGCAGGGAGCAGCAGCCAGAATGACCCCCATCGACGACATCGAGCAACGCCCGATCGATGCCCAGGCAGCGAGCTGGTTCACTCGCAACCGCAACAACCCTTCGCGCGAGACACGCAAGGCGTTCGCCCAGTGGCGCCAGACCCCGGAGCATGCCCGAGCCTATCGCCAGTTCGAACAGCTGTGGGACGACCTGGCCTCACTCAAACAGGCCAGCCAGCCTGTGCCACTGCCGGTTCGCCGGGCACCACGCTGGCGCCCGGCCCTTGCGGCAGCCGCCGCACTGCTGTGCGCCCTATTGGTCGGCAACCTCGGCGCACCCAGCCAGGTGTTCCACGAGCGCCTGGCCGCCAGCCACGAGATGCGCAACCTGCGCCTGCCCGACGGCAGCCAGCTGTACGTCAACGCCCAAACCCAGCTGCGCCTGGAGTTCAGCGCCGAGCAGCGGCTGATTCACTTGGAGCGCGGCCAGTTGTACATCGAGGTAGCCCCTGACAAGGAACGCCCGCTGTACGTCGACGCTGGCAACGCCCGGGTGCGCGTGGTGGGCACCGCCTTCGACCTGCGCCGCGGCCAACGTGAGCTGGTGGTGAGCGTCGCCCATGGCCAGGTAGCCTTCGAAACCCCAGGCGAGCGCCAGCCCCCTTCGTTGCTGGGCGCAGGCGAGCGCATCAGCTACGACCCGGCCCGCGGCACCCTGACCCGCCAGGCACTCGGCGAGCAGCCGGTGGCCGACTGGCGCGACGGCCATGTGAGTTTCCGCAACCGCGAGCTGGCCAGCCTGATCGACGAACTGGGCCTATACCGCCAGCAACCCATCCTGCTGGCCGACCCCAACCTGGGCCATTACCAGGTTTCCGGCAACCTCGACGTGCACGACCCGGATGCCCTGCTCAATGCGCTCCCCGCCTTGCTGCCGGTGAAAACCACGCTGCTGGCCGACGGCCGCATGCGTATCGAACAGCGGCAAAAATAATTTGAGAATTTTTATCATTTGCAGGTGAGGGTTTTTCCCAACACCGCGTCTTCCTCCACGCCTGCCGCTTGAACGACAGGCTTTTTCCGGCCTTTTGCCGTTTGGGGGAAACCATGTTGTCCGCGTTGCATCCGTTGAAAACCTTGCCCGCCCGCCCAACCCTGTTGGCCTTGTGTCTGGCCATGAGCCTGGCTGCCGAAGCCGCCCCGCAGCAGTTCGACCTGCCAGCCCAGCCCCTGGCCCATTCGCTGAGCCAACTGGCGCAGCAGGCCAAGGTGCAGCTGCTGTTCGACGAAGCCCTGCTGCGCGATGCCCAGGCACCGGCCCTACAAGGCGCCTTCGAGGCCCAGGATGCAATCGCCCGCCTGCTGGCCGGCAGCCGCTTCAGCGTGGTACGCATGGGCAATACCTTCGTGGTGCGGCTGAACGACGAGGCGCCGGCCGCCGACAACGCCATCCAGCTCGGCGCCATGAGCATCGTCGGCGACGGCCAGCAGGTCGACCCGGGTAACGTTGGCCGCTCGACCCTGAACCAGGAGCAGATCGACCGCTACCAGCCCAGCAACATTCCCAGCGTGCTTGCCACCCTACCCGGCGTGAACATGGGTGGCTCGGCCAAGCCCGGTGGCCAGACCATCAACATCTGGGGCATGGGCGATGCCGAAGACGTGCCGATGACCGTCGACGGCGCCACCAAGAGCGGCTTCGAGCGCTACCAGCAGGGCACCATCTTCATTGAGCCGGAGCTGATCAAGCACATCGAGGTGGAGAAAGGCCCGCACTCGGTCAAGACCGGCAACGGCGGCTTCGGCGGCAGCGTCAACATGACCACCAAGGACGCCACCGACCTGCTCCAGGAAGGCCGCAACAGCGGCGCCATGCTCAAGTACGGCTACGCCAGCAACGACCACCAACAGGTGTATAGCTCGGCGCTGTTCGGCCGCACCGAAGACGGCCGCTTCGATGGCCTGGCCTACCTGACCAAGCGCGATGGCGGCGACATGAAACTGGCCAGCAACCTGCCCGACCCGGAAGGCCGCTACCCGATCAACCCCAAGCGCCTGCCCAACAGCGCCCTGGACCTTGAAGGCGCGCTGTTCAAGGGCAATGTGCACTTCACCGACGAGCACAGCCTGGGCTTTTCCTGGTCGCGTTCCGAGAGCGAGCGTTGGACGCCGTTCTCCTCCACCGCCTACCCCACGCCGCCGACCGCCGCGAACATCCGCCAGTATGGCTACGACGCCGCGCTCAAGCGCTTTCTGGCCAACCGCCAGACCATCGACACTACCTGGTCGACCACCTACAAGTACCAGCCGATCGATAACCGCCTGGTGGACCTGGAGGTGAAGTACTCCGAGTCGGACACCGAGCAGACCGACGAGCGCGACGCCACGGCGTTCTTCCAGCCCGCCACCGGCGGGCGGCGCATGGACACCGAGTACCAGGACCGCATGCTCGCGATCACCAACACCAGCCTGTTCGAAACCGGCCTGCTGGAGCACGCGCTGACCGCCGGCGTGCAGGTTCGCCGGCATGACCGCGACACGCAGATGTGGATGCCCGGCACCACCTACAACACGCCCCGCTACAACTACGGCTACTACCAGCCGTACTTCATGCCCAGCGGCAAGGTGCAGAGCCAGGGCTACTACCTGCAGGATGCCGTGACCCTTGGCGATGTCACCATCACCCCGTCGCTGCGCTACGACCACATCAGCAACGAAGGCAAGCCCAACGACGCACCGCTGTACAACACCCCGGCCTCTGGCCATGACTACAGCACCAAGACCTACAGCGGCTGGTCGCCGCGCCTGTCGGTGTTCTGGAAGATAACCCCGCAAACCGCTCTGTTTGCCGACTACAGCAAGACCTGGCGCGCCCCGGTGCTGGACGAGCAGTACGAAGTACAGGGCAGCGGCAGCCGTACCGCCACCAGCCGCAACCTCGACCCCGAGCGCATCACCGCCCTGCGCGTGGGCAGCGTGTTCGACTTCGACAACGTGCTGCAAAGCGGCGACAGCGCCCAGGTGCGCACCACGCTGTTTCGCAACCACATCGAGGACGAGATCTTCAAGGCCACCGGCATCGGCTGCCCGCAGCAGCTGGTGACCGGCGGCACCATCGCCAACACCTGCGGCGGCGGGCTGATGTCCAACTACCGCAACATCGGCGACGTGGTGATCAAGGGCTTCGAGGTGGAAAGCTTCTACGACTCCACCTACCTGTTCGGCTCGGCGTCGTTCTCGTGGATCACCGGCCGTCACCAGGGCGCCTATACCAACCCCTGGGGCCCGGACGTGTGGGCCAAGGACATCCCCGCGCCGAAATGGATCACCACGCTAGGCGTGAAGATCCCGGCGTGGGATGCGCGCATCGGCTGGACCGCGCAGTTCGTGCGCCAGACCGACCGCCTGCCGAGCGACGACTACTACAGCGGCCCAGCCAGCACCCTGGGCGACCGCTACTACGACCACTTCGATAACGACCGCTACCAGATCCACGGCCTGTTCGCCAACTGGAAGCCCCAGCAGGCCTATCTGAAGGGCACCGAGGTCAACTTCACCGTGGACAACCTGTTCAACAAGGCCGTGCGCCCGGAGCTTTCGGGGGAGAACGTGTATACCCAGGGGCGCAATGCCAAGGTCAGCGTGACGCGGTTCTTCTGAGCAGAAAAAAGGGGCCGTTCAACGGCCCCAGCTTAAAAATACTTCGAGATCGGTTCTATCAGGTGAGCGCTCGGGACCGCAATGCGTACATCCGCCAAGGCACTCTCAATCGCTTCTTTCGCCGTCGGTGCTTCACGTATGAATGCCAGAGACAATTGATTGGGCTGGCCAATACCGACCAACGCATCATTACAACCCTCCTCTGCCAAGCGCTCCATCACTTCATCGAGGTTTTCAGCGTCGTTCAGTTGGTACCTGAGCGTGAATTCGTAATTCATTCTTTCTTCTCAACTGGGGCTTGCACTTGCACCATTCTCAACAACGTCATTGTTGTGAGAGATGAGCATTCGAACCGACCGACTCAGCCCGGAATCAACCCATCCGCCCGCAGCAACGTCTCCAGGCAATGCTCCTTCACGCCGTAGAACGCCTTGAGCTCGTCGATCCTCTCCAACAGCGCACTATTGTCCCCGGCGTGCTTGCGCTTGACCGCAAGAATCATCTTGTTCTTGTTGGTGTGCTCCAGCGAGATGAACTCGAACACCTTGGTCTCGTAGCCGCAGGCTTCCAGGTACAGGGCGCGCAAGCTGTCGGTGAGCATCTCGGCCTGCTGGCCAAGGTGCAGGCCGTATTGCAGCATCGGCTGGAGCAGGCCGGGGCTGTGCATCTGTGGGCGGATCTGCTTGTGGCAGCACGGCGAGCACATGATGATCGACGCGCCGCAGCGGATGCCGGTGTGAATGGCGTAGTCGGTGGCGATATCGCAGGCATGCAGGGCGATCATCACCTCGATGGCCTCCGGTACCACGCTGCGCACATCACCGCATTGGAATTCCAGGCCTGGGTGCTCCAGGCGCGCGGCGGCGGCGTTGCACAGCTCGACCATGTCCTGGCGCAGTTCCACACCCGTCACCTGGGCCTCGCGGCCGAGGCTATCGCGCAGGTAGTCGTGCATGGCGAAGGTCAGGTAGCCCTTGCCCGAGCCGAAATCGGCGACCCGCAGTGGCTGCTCGGCAGTTAACGGCGCGCTGGCGAGGGCGTGGTCGAACACCTCGATGAACTTGTTGATCTGCTTCCACTTGCGCGACATGGAAGGGATCAGCGCACCCTGGGCGTCGGTTACGCCAAGGTCGCGCAGGAACGGGCGCGACAGCTGCAAGTAGCGTTTCTTCTCGCGGTCATGCCCGGCTGTGGCCGCTTCACGCGGTGCCTGGGCGGTGTGGTGTTGCAGCAGCGGCTTGCCTTTCTTGCTGAAACCCAGCTGCACTTCACCTTCGGCGGTGAACAGGTGGGCGTTGCGGAAACTCTCCGGCAGCAGTTCGGCGACCAGCGCCTGGGCCTGGTCGAGCGGCAGGTTACGGGTGATGTCGCGGGTCTGGTGGCGATAGACCAGCGACAGGCAGGGCTGGCCTTTTACCTGGAGGGGCTTGGCGATGATCCGCTGCAAGGTCTGGTCGGCGCCGACATGGCGTGCCAGCACCAGCTTAACCAAGGTATCGCTGCCAAGGGCGTCGGCCAGCAGGCCCAGGAACTGGGCGCGGGCGTCCACCGCAGGAGTGGGGGAAGACATGGGAAAACGGTGCCTCGAAGTACGCAATGGGCGGCATTCTACAAGGTTTGCTGATTGGGGTGGCTGTGCCCGCGAAGAGGCCCGTACAGCCACCACAACCCTCAATCCAGTATCACCAACCGATTCGGCAACTGGTTGCGCCGCCGGGTCGGCGGCACCGCCTGGCTGAGCAGCTCGCCACAAGCATCGATGCATTCGACGAACCCCTGCAAGGTACGCCCCTCGCCCACCTGCTCGGCAAGCCTTGCGACCAACCCGGCGCGGGCTTGCTCATCCAGGTGCCGGGCAATGCCCTCATCGGCCAGGATAGTCACGAAGCGCTCCGCCTCGCTGACGAATATCAGCACGCCGGTCGCACCCTCGGTACGTTGCAGGTTCTGCTCGCGAAACTGCCGCCGGGCCAGCTGCGCCGCGCGTCGGTGAAGCAGTGCGCGCGGCACCACCCAGGCGGCCAGGCGCGGCTGGCGCAGCAACAGGCAGAAGGCGATGAAGATCAGCACCTGGGCCACCAGCAGGCCACGCAGGCCGGGCCAGCCCAGCAACAGTTGCAGTGTTCCGGGAATCGCCAGCGCCAACAGCACCGCCCACAGCAGCGGCAGGTAGTCATAGTCGTCGGCACGGCGCGCCAGCACGGTCACCAGCTCCGCATCGGTGCGCTGTTCAGCGCGGGCGATGGCCTCGGCGACCTGGCGCTGCTCATATTCGTTGAGATGGGTCATGCCTTCGGTCTCTCGATCGTTCTTATTGTTGTAAGCCGGCGCGCGGCGGACGAGAGTGTATCTCATCCCCCCACTTAAATAAGGCATAATCCGCGGCTGCCGCTGGATGATGGGGGAGCGCCATGCAGTATCACCAGCAGGCACACAACAACAGCCGTCCGAACGATCGGCCGCGAGCGTACCACTCGATAACGGAATTGATGATGAAACTGTCCTTGCTGGGCCTGGCCATGGGCCTTGCCAGTCAGGCGGCCCTGGCCGCCACCTCCGCACCGCCCCTGCAAGACAAGCGGGCCTTCATCGACCACCTCATCGGCCAGATGACCGTCGATGAAAAAATCGGCCAGTTGCGCCTGATCAGCATCAGCCCGGACATGCCCCGCGAGAAGATCCGCGAGGAAATCGCCGCAGGCCGTATCGGTGGCACCTTCAACTCGCGTACCGCGCCCGAGAACCGGCCAATGCAGGACGCCGCCATGCGCAGCCGCCTGAAGATCCCGATGTTCTTCGCCTACGACACTATCCACGGCGAGCGCACGATTTTCCCGATCAGCCTGGGCCTGGCCGCTACCTGGGACATGGACGCCATCGCCAAGGTCGGCCGCACCTCGGCCATCGAAGCCTCGGCCGACTCCCTGGACATGACCTTCGCGCCCATGGTCGACATCGCTCGCGACCCGCGCTGGGGCCGCACCAGCGAAGGCTTCGGCGAAGACACCTACCTGACCTCGAAGATCGGCCAGGTAATGGTGCGCTCGTTCCAGGGCACAAGCCCCGCCAACCCCGACAGCATCATGGCCATCGTCAAGCACTTCGCCCTGTACGGCGCAGTGGAGGGCGGGCGCGACTACAACACGGTCGATATGAGCCTGCCGAAGATGTACAACGACTACCTGCCGCCCTACCGCGCCAGCCTCGACGCCGGCGCTGGCGGGGTGATGGTGGCGTTGAACTCGATCAACGGCGTGCCGGCCACCGCCAACACCTGGCTGATGAACGACCTGCTGCGCAAGGACTGGGGCTTCAAGGGCGTGACCATCAGCGACCACGGCGCCATCCAGGAGCTGATCCGCCACGGTGTGGCCCGCGATGGCCGCGAGGCGGCGAAGCTGGCGATCAAGGCCGGCATCGACATGAGCATGAACGACACCCTCTACGGCGAAGAGCTGCCCGGCCTGCTCAAGGACGGTGAAGTGACCCAGGCCGAGCTCGACCAGGCCGTGCGCGAAGTGCTCGGCGCCAAGTACGACATGGGCCTGTTCAAGAACCCGTACGTGCGTATCGGCAAGGCCGAGACAGACCTTGCCGAGTACTACGGCGACGACCGCCTGCACCGCGAGGCCGCACGCGACGTGGCGCGCCGCAGCCTGGTGCTGCTGGAGAACCGCGAGCAGACCCTGCCGCTGAAGAAGGCCGGCACTGTCGCCCTGGTCGGCCCACTGGCCGATGCGCCCATCGACATGATGGGCAGCTGGGCCGCCGATGGCCGCCCCGAGCACTCGGTGACCGTGCGCGAAGGCTTCAAGCGTGCCTTGGAAGGCAAGGCCAAGCTGGTGTATGCCAAGGGTTCGAACGTGACCGGCGACAAAGCCATCTTCGACTACCTGAACTTCCTCAACTTCGCCGCCCCGGAAATCATCGACGACCCACGCCCGGCCGCCGTGCTCATCGACGAAGCGGTCAAGGCCGCCCAGCAGTCGGATGTGGTGGTGGCGGTGGTCGGCGAGTCGCGTGGCATGTCCCACGAATCCTCGAGCCGCACCACGCTGGAAATTCCGGCGGTACAGCGTGATCTGATCAAGGCCCTGAAAGCCACCGGCAAGCCGCTGGTGCTGGTGCTGATGAACGGCCGCCCGCTGTCGATCGCCTGGGAGCGCGAGCAGGCCGATGCGATCCTGGAAACCTGGTTTAGCGGTACCGAAGGCGGCAACGCCATCGCCGACGTGCTGTTCGGCGACTACAACCCGTCCGGCAAACTGGCGATCACCTTCCCACGCTCGGTCGGGCAGATCCCGATGTACTACAACCACCTGAGCATTGGCCGCCCGTTCACCCCCGGCAAGCCTGGCAACTACACCTCGCAGTACTTCGAGGAGCCCAACGGCCCGCTGTACCCGTTCGGCTACGGCCTGAGCTACAGCAGCTTCGAGCTGTCGGGGCTGAAGTTGTCCAAGGAAGAACTCAAGCGCGGCGAGACCGTGCAGGCCAAGGTGACGGTGAAGAACACCGGCAAGCGTGATGGCGAGACCGTGGTGCAGCTGTACATTCAGGACGTTACTGCGTCGATGAGCCGCCCGGTCAAGGAACTGAAGAACTTCCAGAAGCTGATGCTCAAGGCAGGAGAGTCGCGCACCCTGACCTTCGACATCAGTGAAAACGACCTGAAGTTCTACAATGGCCAGCTGCAACATGTGGCCGAGCCTGGGCAGTTCAATGTCCAGGTCGGGCTCGATTCGCAGGCGGTTCAACAGCAGAGCTTCGAATTGCGCTGAGGCATCTGGCCTCATCGCGGGGCAAGCCCGCTCCCACAGGTTCCCTGCTCTCCTCGAAAGCAGCGGTGTACCTGTGGGAGCGGGCTTGCCCCGCGATAGGGCCGGTGTTGACACACCACAGGACACCCAGGACCCCGCCGCATGCCTTCCACCTTCCGCGCCCTGCGCCTGGGCCTGATCATCCTGTTCATCCTGGTCGGCACCGCACTCTGCGCCGGCTGGGCCATGCAACACGCCAAACGCCAATCCATGCAGGCCGACGCACGCCGCGCCAGCGAGCAACTGACGCTGTACGCCACCGCCCTGCACACCCTGATCGAACGCTACCGCGCCCTGCCCGCCGTGCTGGCGCTGGACCCGGAACTGATCGACGCCCTGCGCGGCCCGGTCAGCGAACCGGTGCAGGACGCCCTGAACCGCAAGCTCGAACGCATCAACGGCGCCGCCAACTCCTCCACTCTGGAGCTGCTCGACCGCACCGGCCTGGCCGTGGCTGCCAGCAACTGGCGCCTGCCCACCACCTACGTAGGCTCCAACTACGGCTTTCGCCCCTACTTCAAGCAAACCCGCAGCCTGGGCAGCGGCAGCTTCTATGCCGTCGGCGTGACCAGCGGGGTGCCCGGCTACTTCCTGTCCAACGCGGTGAGCGACGAACACGGGCGCTTCCTCGGCGCCATGGTGGTCAAGCTCGAATTCCCGGAGCTTGAGCGCGAGTGGCGCCAGGGCAACGATGTGCTGATGGTCAGCGACGCCCGCGGCATCATCTTCCTCGCCAACCAGGACGGCTGGCGCTACCGCGAACTGCTGCCGCTGAGCGAAGCCGACCGCACCGAGCTGGCCGAGACCCGCCAGTACCACAAGCAGCAACTGGTGCCCCTGCAACACCAGACCCTCACCCGCTTCGACGAACACAGCCGGCTCGCCCGCGTGCAAGGCCCGGAAGGCGAGGCCGAATACCTGTGGGAAAGCCTGCCGCTGCACACCGAAGGCTGGACCCTGCACCTGCTGCGCAAGCCTCAGGTCGTGCAGGACCAACGCAATGCCGCGCTGAGCGCGGCGGCGGCCTGGCTGAGCCTGGTGTTCGCCGTGCTGTTCGTCAGCCAGCGCTGGCGCCTGGCCCGCCTGCGCCAGCGCAGCCGCGATGAGTTGAAACGCCTGGTCGAGGAACGCACCCGCGAACTGCGCACCGCCCAGGAAGGCCTGGTGCAGTCGGCCAAGCTGGCGGCGCTGGGGCAGATGTCCGCTGCCCTGGCCCATGAGATCAACCAGCCGCTGACCACCCAGCGCATGCAACTGGAAACCCTGCGCCTGCTGCTCGACCATGGCCGCCACGAGCAGGCTCGCCAGGCCCTGGAGCCGCTGGAGCAGATGCTGGCGCGCATGGCCGCGCTCACCGGCCACCTGAAGACTTTCGCCCGCAACAGCCCCGGCGGGCTGCGCGAGCGCCTGGACCTGGCCACCGTGGTCGACCAGGCCTTGCACCTGCTCGATGCACGCATTCGCGCCGAAGAGGTGGAGGTGGCGCTGTACCTGGCGCGCCCGGCCTGGGTCCGTGGCGATGCCATTCGCCTGGAGCAGGTACTGATCAATCTGCTGCGCAACGCCCTCGACGCCATGGCCGACAAGCGCTACAAACGCCTGGAGATCCGTATCGAATGCGAAGGCGAACTGTGGCGCCTGAGCGTGCTCGACTCCGGCGGCGGCATCGCCGACGACGACCTGCCGCGCATCTTCGACCCCTTCTTCACCACCAAGCCGGTCGGTGAAGGCCTGGGCCTGGGCCTGGCGATTTCCTACGGTATCGTCGCCGATGCCGGTGGCCAGATGCAGGTCGATAACCTGCCTGGCGGCGCGCGCCTAAGCCTTACCCTGCCTCGCGACCTGGAGCCTGTATGTTGAATTCCGTGATCGTCGTCGACGACGAAGCCAGCATCCGCACCGCGGTGGAGCAGTGGCTGAGCCTGTCGGGTTTCAGCGTGCAGCTGTTCGCCCGCGCCGAAGACTGCCTGGCGCGCCTGCCCCAGCACTTCCCCGGCGTGGTCATCAGCGATGTGCGCATGCCGGGCATGGGCGGCATGCAGTTGCTCGAGCGCCTGCAGGCCGACGACCCCGACCTGCCGGTAATCCTGCTGACCGGCCATGGTGATGTGCCGATGGCGGTGGAAGCCATGCGCAACGGCGCCTACGACTTCCTGGAAAAACCGTTCACCCCGCAGAACCTGCTGGGCAGCCTGCGCCGCGCCCTGGACAAGCGCCAGCTGGTGCTGGAGAACCGCCGCCTGCACCAGCAGGCCGACCTCAAGGCACGCCTTGAATGCACCTTGCTGGGCATGTCCCAAGGCTTGCAGCAGTTGCGCCGCCAAGTGCTGGACCTGGCGGGGCTGCCGGTCAACGTGCTGATTCGCGGCGAAACCGGCAGCGGCAAGGAGCGCGTCGCCCGCTGCCTGCACGACTTCGGACCGCGCGCCGACAAGCCCTTCGTCGCGCTCAACTGTGCGGCGATTCCGGAAGCGCTGTTCGAGGCCGAGCTGTTCGGCCACGAAAGCGGTGCGTTCACCGGCGCCCAAGGCAAGCGAATCGGCAAGCTGGAATACGCCAACGGCGGCACGGTGTTCCTCGACGAAATCGAAAGCATGCCCCTAGCCCAGCAGGCCAAGCTGTTGCGGGTGATCCAGGAGCAGAAGCTGGAGCGCCTGGGTGCCAACCAGAGCATCAGCGTGGATCTACGGATCATCGCCGCGACCAAGCCAGACCTGCTCGACGAAGCCCGCGCCGGGCGCTTTCGCGAAGACCTGGCGTACCGCCTGAACGTCGCCGAATTGCGCCTTGCGCCACTGCGCCAGCGGCGTGAAGACATCCCCTTGTTGTTCGAGCATTTCGCCCGCACCGCCGCCGAACGCCTGGGCCGCGAGGCCCCGCCGCTTTCCGGGGCACAGCTGGCGCAATTGCTGGGCCATGACTGGCCGGGCAACGTGCGCGAGCTGGCCAACGCCGCCGAGCGCCATGCCCTGGGGCTCGGCTCGCCAAACATCGAAGTTGCCCCCGGCGGGCAGTCGCTGGGCGAGCAGATGGAAGCCTTCGAGGCGCAATGCCTGCGTGCGGCGCTGCGCCAGCACAAGGGGGAGATCAAGGGCGTGATGGAAACCCTGCAACTGCCACGGCGCACGCTGAACGAGAAGATGCAGCGTCATGGGTTGGTGCGTGAGGATTTTCTTGAGCGCGAATGAGCGGATTCTTGCCTATCGAAGATAATCGATAGGCGACAAAGCGCTCATTGCAGCCGAAATAGCGTGTTCTGATCGCACTGCGCAGCGCGGCCATTCGCGGGCAAGCCCGCGCCTACAGGGACCGCGTAGCCCTTGAGCCAGCGCGGTTCCTAGTTGGTGGTGGCGTTGAGAATGCCGTCGATCGACAGCACCTTGCAGCCTGCCAGGCTGTAGCCGACCAGGTCCAG
>NZ_JBNNVR010000083.1:0-24241 GCF_050280645.1 Pseudomonas sp. NPDC089554 | reverse complement strand
GTGGGCGTATCGAGCGCGTGCTCGACCGTCTCAAGGCGGGCGAGCGCCTGGGCACCCTGCTGTCGCCAGAGCGCGGCATGATCGCTGCGCGCAAGCAGTGGCTGGCCGGGCACCTGCAAACCCGTGGCACCCTGGTGCTGGATGCCGGTGCCGTGCAGGCTCTGCGCCAGGCCAACAAGAGCCTGCTGCCGGTTGGAGTCAAGACCGTGCAAGGCAGCTTCCGCCGGGGCGAGATGGTGGTGTGCGTTGGCCCGGATGGCGTCGAAGTCGCTCGCGGGCTGGCCAACTACAGCGCGCTGGAAGCGCAGAAAATCATCGGCCAGGCTTCCGATGCCATCGAAGGCCTGCTGGGCTATATCGCCGAGCCGGAATTGGTGCACCGCGACAACCTGGTTCTGGTTTGAGGAGCATGCCTGTGCTGAAAAGGATGTTTGCCGTGGCGGCGCTGGCGCTGGCGCTGGCGCTGCCGATGCTGGCCGGGGCCGAGGAAATCGGCCAGGTGTCCACCGTGTTCAAGTTCGTCGGGCCTAACGACCGCATCGTGGTCGAGGCTTTCGACGACCCCAAGGTCGAGGGCGTGACTTGCTACCTGTCGCGGGCCAAGACGGGCGGCCTGAAAGGCGGGTTGGGGTTGGCGGAAGACCGTGCGGAGGCGTCGATTGCCTGCCGCCAAGTGGGGCCAATCAACTTCAAGGGGGAGTTGAAAGACGGCGAGGAGGTGTTCAAGGAGCGCACCTCGCTGGTGTTCAAGACCATGCAGGTGGTGCGTTTTCTCGACAAGAAGCGCAATACGCTGGTGTACCTGGTGTACAGCGACCGGGTGATCGAAGGCAGCCCGCAGAATGCGGTGACGGCGATTCCGATTCTGCCTTGGGCGAAATGACACCGCGTTGACTGTATTGCGAGGGCTGCGCCCTCGTTCGCGGGTAAGCCCGCTCCTACAAGGACGGTGAAAAACCTGTAGGAGCGGGCTTGCCCGCGATAGGGCTGCAACGCAGCCCCAATACACCGAATCAGGCCAATTCCTCGGCCTCATCCTCCCGCACGATCGCCTTCACCTCATCGCGACGGCTGATGTACTTCCAGTCCGCCTCGTCGATGTAGATGCCATTCGGCCCGCTGCCACCTTCCAGATCGATCGCCACCCGCGCCGACACCTGCGGCTTCACGCTCGCCAGGATCGGCACGAAGCCCAGCTGCTGGCTGGTTTCCAGCAACGCCGCCTGGTTGCGTTCGTCGATGTCCGCCGCCTCGTCGAGGTAGTACGGCAGGCGAATGCGCCCGGCCAGGTCGCGGTCCATCAGGTGCAGCAACAGGTACATGTTGGTCAGCGCCTTGATGGTCATGGTGGTGCCGTTGGACGCAGCGCCGTCGATATCTGCGTGGATCACCGGCTGGCCGTTGATCTTGGTGATCTCGAAGGCCAGTTCGAACAGGTCCTTCAGGCCCAGCTGGTTGTGGTTGGCCGCCACCAGCCGCGCCAGGTACTCCTTGGCCTCTTCGTTCTTGTTGTCCTGGTCGGCGCTCTGGGTCAGGTCGAACACCGACAGGGTTTCGCCCTCCTCGTACTGGCCGGCGCTGTGGATGATCTGGTCGATGTGCTTGAGCGCTTCCTTGTTCGGTGCCAGCACCACGCGGAAGCTCTCCAGGTTGGAGACCTGGCGACGGTTGATCTCGCGGTTGAACAGCGCCAGCTGGTGTTCCAGGCTGTCATAGTCGCTGCGAATGTTGCGCAGGGTACGGGCGATGTCGGTGACCGCTGCACGGCGCGCCTTGGCCAGGGTCAGGGCTTCCTCGGTGCGGTGCGAGTAGGCGTTGATCAGCAGCGACAGGCGGCGCTCCATGTCGTCTTCGCTGTCGAACTTGGCCACGCCCTTCAGGCGCACCTGGGCGTACAGCGCCTCGATCTGGTTGTCGACGCGTTGCAGGCCCTGCCAGCTGTCCTGGTAGTCGTTGAGCAGCGGCAGCAGGTTGTCCATCGAGTCGTCCACCGGCTCCATGAACGGCGTGCCGAACGGCAGGTCGGCCGGCAGCAGCTGGCGCCGGCGCAGGGCGTCGTCGAGGGTGCGCTGCTTGGCTTCGAGGTCGGCGATCTGCCGGCCAATCAGTTGCAGCTTCGCCGACAGCTGCTGGACGCGCTCGGTGAAGGCGTCGCTGGAGCGCTTGAGTTCGTCCTGGGCGGCTTCGAGCTGCGCCAGCTGTTCCATTTTCTCCGGCTCTTCGGCGCTCAGGGTTTCGCTGCGGCGGAAGTCTTCCAAAGCTTTCTGGGCGTCCAGCACCTGCTGGTACAGGGCTTCGGTCTGCGCCTTGCTGGCGGCGCGGTCCAGGGCCACGGCCTGCTGGGTCTTGAGCTGCTTGAGTTCTTTTTCCAAGCGTTCTTTCTGGTCGCGCAGGGCGGCGCGGTCGGCCAGGGCTTGTAGGGCAGGCGGGTCGATGTGCGACAGGTCGATGGACAGGCCCGGCACTTCGAAGCGCTCGCCCTTGAAGCCGTCGAGCACCGCTTCCAGGGATTTGACCCACTGCTCGCCATCATCCAGGGCAATGCCGTTCTCGCCCAGGGGCAGGCTGAACAGCGCGCCGTTGAACAGGCGCATCAGGCGCTCGACATCGGCCTGGGAGAATTCTTCGCGCAGGCGGGCGTAACTGTTGTTGTCGGCGTGGTCGAGCTGCTGCTTGACCGTCTTCACGCGTTTTTCCAGGTCGCGCACGCGCTCGTCGAGGTCTTCGGCGGAGAACTGGCGCGACTGCGCCAGGGCGCCGGCCAGCTCGTCGTGGGCATCCTTGGCGGCCAGCAGCTGCTGCTCCAGCACCTTGACGTCATCGACCAGGGCGAAGCGGTGCTTGAGCACCGACAGCTCGCCCAGCCAGCGCTGGATGCCGGTGATCTCGCGCTCCAGGCGCATCAGCTCCTGGGTGCCGCTGCGCTGGTCGTTCTGCAGGGCATCCTGCTCGCCGCGGTAGTGCTCGGCCTGGATCACCAGCTCTTCCTTGCGCGCCATGGCGTAGTCCTGCCAGGTGCCCAGCAGGTTGTCGAGCAGTGGCGAGAGGCGGTGCAGCTTGCCGCGCAGCAGGTCGCGCTGGGCCACGCCACCGGCCAGGGCCTCGACCAAGGGGCCTGCGGCAACCAGGGCGTTGTAGTCCTGCTCCATGCGGCGCACGTCGCGGAAGGCCTCGTCGCAGGCGGCGATGTAGTCGACGCTGCCCGAGCGCAGGCTGTGCTCGAAGGCATCGAGGAACAGCTGCTTGAGCTTGGCGGCGGTGATTTCGCGCATGTGCAGCAGGTTGATGAACAGCGAGCGGAAGGTCTTCAGGCTCTGTTCGCTGGTCGAACGCAGCGGGATCAGCGTGAGGTCCAGCGGCACCGAGGTGTGCCCGCCCACCAGCAGGCGGCGCAGCTCGTCGGGCTTGAGCTCGTAGGCCTTCAGGCCGTGCTGCTCAAGGTTGGTGAACAGCTCTTTCTGGCGCAGGCAGGTGTCGTTCTTCTGGTAGTGCGCCAGGTCCAGCTGGCCCTGGTAGGCGAAGAACTGGTGGCCGAAGCCGCCGCCCGGGCCGCGGCCGACCACGCCGATCACGTGGGGGCCGTGGGGCAGGTTGAGTTCGCAGAGGATGTAGCTGGTATCGCTGGCGAAGTAGAAACGCCGCGACTGCTCCAGGCTGTACTTGCCGAAGCTCATGTCCGACATGCGCGCCAGAATCGGGAACTGCAGGGCGTTGATCGACGCCGATTTACCCAGGTTGTTCGCGCCATAGACCGACAGCGGGTGTTCCAGGGGGAACAGGCCCAGGCTGTAGCCGGCGGTGTTGAGCAGTGCGAAGCGGCGAATGCCGTAGCGTTCCTGGCTCATGCGTCAATCTCCTGTTGCTCTTCGCGAATCGCCCGGGCCAGGGCGTCCTCTTCGCTTTCCTCGGCCTCGAAGGGGGTGAGGTCGAGCGGGTCTTCGGTGCGGTTGAGTTCTTCCGGGGTTTCTTCTTCGATCAGCACCGGGACCGGCAGCGGCAGGTCGCTGTGCAGGCTGGCAGCCAGGTCGCGGTCCTGCTGCACCGACAGGCACACGTCGAGGAAGCGGTGCATCGGCGCCAGGAAGCGGTAGATGCCGCCTTCCTCGAGGGCGAAGCCCAGCTGGGTCATGCGCCGCAGGATCTTTTCTTCCAGCTCCTCGACGGTTTGCACCTCGGCCTGGATGAACAGGTCGCGGTATTTTTCCAGCAGCGAAGGCAGCTCGTCGCGGCCAATGCTGCCGCCGTCGAGCACGGCCATCGGGTCGCGGCCCTGGTCGGCCAGGTGTTCCACCAGGATAAAGGTGAACAGCGACAGGCGCTGGGCGGTCTTGTTGACCTGCGCGGCGGCCTGCTCGGGCACGAAGTAGTAGAAGCCGCGGGTGTCGCACACCAGCTCGAAGCCCAGGGCCTTGAACAGGGTGCGGTACTGGTCCTGGAAGTTCGATAGCTGGGCGTACAGTTCAGGGTCGCGGCGACTGACGTGGAAGCCCTTGAACAGTTCGCGGAAGATCGGCGCGAGCTGGGACAGTTCGGAGAGATCAAGATGCATGGGCGGGGCTCGCGTTGGATTCGGGCGTGGTCTGCGGCTGCGCGTCGCGGCTCGAGGTGAGGGCGAACGAGCGCAGGCTGACCAGGTGTTCGCGGGTGCTGTAGTCCTGGCGTTCCAGGCGCTCGCGCTTGAAGCGCTTCTCGCGCGACAGGCGCGAGAACCAGTACAGCAGTTCGTCGGTGGCGCCTTCGGGCTCCTGCTCCAGCAGCCAGACCATCAGGTCGGGCAGCGGCAGGGCGTCTTCGCAGCGTTCGAGCATTTCCTTGACCGTCCGCGGTGCGCCCGGCAGCGGGCCTTTCTGCACCTTGTGCGCCTTGGGGAAGCGCGCAGGCTTGGGCTCGAAGCGGGCCAGGGCATAGACGTAGGCCTCGACCTGGCTGGCGCTGCCGAGGAAGGTGCTTTGCGGGCGGGTGAACATTGGCATGGCGGCCTGGGGCAGGGCGTCGAGGCCCTTCTTGCGGATGACCGACAGCGCCAGGGCCGCGCCACGGGTCACGGCGTTGTGCCGACGCGCTTCTTCACGCAGCGGCAGCAGCAGTTCACGGGCGTGGCGCAGGGTCAGCTGGGCGCTGGTCTGCATTTCCAGAATGCGCGCGTGGGTGCGCAGCAGCATGTCGTCGTCGACCAGGTGGCCCAGGCGCGCCTGCTCGCCCAGCAGGCGCAGCAGCACGGTCTCGACCTGGCGCACGCCCTGCTCGAAGGCGCCGTCGGCGTTGACCAGCTGGATCATCGGCTCGACGTATTCGTCCCAGGTGGCCAGCACTTCGGCATAACGCTGGCGCAGGGGGATCTGGCGGTTGCTGGTCTTGGCCCGCTCGGCCACGGCCACCAGCGCCTGTTCGTCGTTGTCGAGCTTCTTCAGTACGTCGCGCACGCGCATGTCGAGCAGGCGTAGCTGGCGCGCCAGGTCGTCGCTGTCGCGGTTGTCGAAGGCGTCCTGGATATGCCCGGCCAGGCGCTCGAGATGGCGCAGGTAGGCCTCGATCTCCAGGCACAGGCCCAGGCGGTGCTCGCGGCGCAGGTAGGCGAGGAAGTCGTGGATCTGCGCGTTGAGTTCGAAGCGGTTCGGGCTTTTGGCCACCGGCACCAGGATGTCCAGGCGGATCCACACGTCGAGCAGCTGGGTGATCTCCTGCGGGGTGCTTTCCACCTGCTGGCGGGCCAGCTGCTGGCGCAGTTCGACCAGGCTCAGGGTGCCTTGGTCGAAGCGCTCGCACAGCGGCTCGATCAAGGCCCAGTGTTCGGCTAGGGCGCGCAGGACGCGCTTGGGTTCGATCATTGGCGGGTCGACTCGTTGCCAAGTAAAAGGGGCGATTGTACTGCATACGGGGGGGAGGATTTCACCCCTTGGTCTGGGTTTTGCGTTGCCTGTACCGGCCTTTTCGCGGGCAAGCCCGCTCCTACACAGGCTCCACTTAATTTCCAGAATCGCGTTCCTACGCGAAATCTGAAATCAACCAACCCAGAATGTACCCAGGAGCGCGATTTCAGGGGCAGCGTAAACTCTGTAGGAGCGGGCTTGCCCGCGAAGAGGCCGGAAAAGCCGACAACTTTCCGCCTGCCTGTTGCAGCAAGACGCCGCCAACGGCGTTAGAATGCCTGATTACCCGCACACCTCCCGGATACCCGTGCCTTGCTGACCGAGTCCCGCCGCCGCGCCTACCTTTCCGCCATGCAAGTGGTGCATTGGCTGCCGCGCGCCGAACTGCCGTTCGCAGCTCCGTCGCGCCCGGAACTGCTGCTGCCGCTGACGCCGCTCGAAGAGCCCGCGCTCGACGTACGTCCCAGTGCCCCGGCACCTAGCGAAGCGCCGCAGGCACGCTCGGGCGAACGTCCGAAAATCGAGATTCCGCGTCCCAGCGTTGCCAGCAAACCCGCCGCCAAGCCGGTCGAAGCCGAGGAAGAGACGCCCAAGGCTGTTCGCCCGGCGCCCGTCCCGCCGCCACGCTTCGCCCTGCAACTGCTACGCGCCGGGCGCTGCCTGCTGCTGGTGGAGCTGGCCACCGGGCAGCCGTTCCAGAGCCGCGACCCTTCCTACCTGTTGCTCAAGGACATGCTGCGCGCCGCCGGCTTGCCAGATGCCCCGCAGATCATCGGCGAGCCGGTGCGCTGGCCGCTGCTGGTGCGCGGCAACATGGACCAGGGGCCTGATGCGGCGCGGGACTTCGTCCAAGGCTTTATCCAGGCGCGTCTGGAAGAAGCCCCCAGCACCTGCCTGTGGCTGCTGGGCCTGCCGGCCGTGCGCTTTGCCGGGGGCGCCGACGAGCAGGCCTACTACCAAGCACTCAAGCTCGACGGGCTGGGCGACGCGTGGGCCTTGCCGGGCCTGGAACTGTTGATGGACGAGCCGCAGCGCAAGGCTGACGTCTGGAAAGCGATGCGCCAGCTGATGGCGCGCTGGAAAACCGTTGAATGAGTGACTCGATCAGTTTCCGCCCGATGACCGAGGCGGATCTGGATGCCGTGCTGAAAGTCGAATACGCCGCCTTCAGCCACCCCTGGACCCGCGGCATCTTCCTGGATGCGCTGAAATCGTACGAAGTGTGGCTGATGTTCGACGGCCAGCAGCAGGTTGGCCATGGCGTGATCAACGTGATCATCGATGAGGCGCACCTGCTCAACATCACCGTCAAGCCTGAGAACCAGGGCTGCGGGTTGGGCCTGAAGCTGCTCGAGCACCTGATGGCGCGGGCCTACCAGCTCAATGGCCGGGAGTGTTTCCTGGAGGTGCGCGCCAGCAACCAGTCGGCGTACCGGTTGTATGAGCGCTATGGGTTCAACGAGATTGGCCGGCGGCGCGATTACTACCCGGTGGCGGGTGGGCGCGAGGATGCGCTGGTGATGGCCTGCACCTTGTTCGAAGATTGAACATCGCGGGGCGAGCCCCGCGATATCCCCACCTTAGATAGCGGGCTGTTCCCCTTCCACCGGCGCACGCAGGTCGCGCAGGTTGCGGGTCGCCGCGCCGGTATTGCACTTGGCGGCCGCCTGCTCAGGCGTCATGTCGCGGATGGTGCGGTAGAACAGCTCGCAGGTTTGCTTCTTCTGGGTGACCTGCCACTTGGTGCTGCAGGCATCCAGGGTCAGCTTGGCGTCGGCCTGGGGGTTGCGGCCCATGCCGGCCTGCCAGCAGGCCGCGGTAAGGTCCTGGCCCATCATCTTCAGGCCCGCAGCGTCGGCCTTGTCCTGGTCGCCGCCGTAGCTGTTCTTGTCGGCCGCATACCAGATCGCGCTCGGGTGGTTCGAACCCAGTACCGGGACCTGCTGGCCGGCCTCCGGGCTGATGCTGACCAGGCCCAGCACATCGACCTTCGGCCCATATTGCTGCTGGATCCAGCTACGCACTGGCGCGCCGAAGGCGACCATCGGCAGAGGCTTGGCACCTTCGCGCACGGTCATTTCCTTGACCATGCGCACCTGGTAGTCGGTGAAGTAGCTGTAGGTGTCGACCAAATCGCTGCCGGCGCTGGCCGGGGCGGCGATCGGGGCGATGTCGACGATGGTCTGGTAGGCCGACGTTTGGCTGGCGTCCACGCCGTTGAAGGTCAGCAGTTGGGCCCAGCGGTCGGTGGTGTTGGAGCGCAGGTAGTCCTGGGCCTGGGTCAGCGAGTAGTCCGGCGGGAAGTGCAGCAGCTCGATGCTACGGCGGTTCTCCAGGGCCATGCCCAGCGGCAGGAACAGGTACCAGTCGTAGGACCACTTGCCATCCTTGTTCAGCTTGGTGGCGCCCTGGTAGGCCAGCTCGCCACTGTCGAGCAGCTTGCGCAGCGGCTCTGCGTAGCTCTCGGGTACTTTGGTGATCTCGGCGTGCAGCTTGTCGTTGTCGCGGCGCACGTGTACCTGGGCGTCGGCGTAGCCATCGCGGCGCACGCTTTGGGTCAGGTAGTGCTCGACGGTTTGTTCCAGGGTCCAGTCGCGAAAGCAGATCACGCTGCAATTGTTGGGGTAGGCGAACAGCCGAGTCACACGCTGCGCATCACCCAGGTCGATTTTCGCGTCCGCCATGACCAGGCCGCTGAAGGCGAGGGCGGCGAGGCCAGATACAGCAATCTTTTGCATGCTTAACTCCTTGTCAGTGGCCGCCAGGGGATGGCGGGCGCGCTCATACTGGATGAAGAGGTGGGGGGATGAAAAGTGCCAAGTTGTGGCTAATGGCCATGTTTGTCGTCGGGCCGTTCGCTGCACAGGCCGACGAGCGCGACCTGTGGATGTTCGCCCAGTGGGCCGGGGACCATCAAACCCGGCCTTTTCGCGAGATGTTGGTGAATGCGCGGCTGTATGGCGTGGTGCCAATCCACCAGCTGTTGCGCTCGGCGTCCGACTGGCGCCAGTGCCATGCCTCGCCGTTCGCTGTACCGCCCAGCAGCCAGTGGCCGGCAGTGCGCTCGACCCTGGCGCTGCTCAAGGCCCTGGGAGAGCAAGGTATCCTGCGCCAGTTCGAGGTGGTGTCGGCCTACCGTGCCCCTGCGCTGAACACCTGTGCCGGCGGGGCAGTCGGCAGCGCCCACACCCGGGCCTTTGCGGTCGATGTACTGCTGCCGGACTGGGCCGACCCCAACCCGCTGTGCCGCTTCTGGCAACAGCATGGCGAGGCCTGGAACATGGGGCTGGGGCGTTATCCGTCGGGGCGTATTCATCTTGATACGGCGGGCTACCGCACCTGGGGCGGGGATGGCAGTGCGAGGTCGTCGTTCTGTGCCAAGGCCGGGTGAAAGGGCGCTGCGGCATTGTCCATGGGCATGGAAAGTCATGGCAGAAAGCGGGATTTATCTTTGCGCGTACCGTCCCCTAGCATGTTCGCTGTTATTCACTTCTGCGAGCGATCGATCATGAGCAAGCCCGAGTTTTTCGTCACGCCCGGTTATGGCCACTACATGCGTGAGAACCTTCACTATTCCCAGGCCGTTAAAATCGGTAATCGCGTGGAAACTTCCGGGCAGGGCGGCTGGGACAATGAGTTCAACATTCCTGCGGCCATCGAGGACGAGATCGCCCAGGCATTCGACAACCTGACCCGCACCCTGGCCGAAGCGGGCGCGGGCTGGGAGCACGTGGTTCACGTCAACTCCTACCACGTCGGCGGCTTCCCGCCCGAAGTGAACGAAACCATGGTCAAGTGCTACCGCAAGTACATGCCCAACCACGCACCGATCTGGACACAAGTGGGCATCGAGTCCCTCGGCTTGCCGACCATGCGTGTGGAAATTCGGGTAACCGCGATTATTGCGTGATACCGAAGCGCTGAATGACCCAGTCGATAAACAGCTTCAGGCGCGTGTTCTGATGCCGATTGGGTGGGTACAGGAGGTGCAGGGGCATGGTCGGTCGTGACCACTCCTCCAAGAGGGGCACCAGCTGGCCGGTATTGAAGTAATGCTGGACGATGCTGCGAAAGTGTTGCCCCACGCCTGCACCCGCGACCAGCATTTCCTTGAGGCCATTGCCTTCGTTGGTCGTGAACGCATGATCGCCCACTTCGTGGCGCACCGTCCCTTGCTCGAAAATCAGCGGCTCCACTTTGTTGGAGGCGAAAAAGTACCCCACGCTTCGGTGGTTCTTCTGCAAGTCATCGGGGGATAACGGGGTGCCCATTCGCCTCAGGTAGCTGGGGGCGGCGCAGGTGACGTATTCGAGGTCGGTGATTTTCCGGCTGATCATCGCCAGGTTCTCCGGCTTGCCCGCCCGAATCACGCAGTCCACCCCTTCGCTGACGATATCCACGGCGCGGTCACTGATGCCAAGGGCAATGGTGATGTTGGGGTATTGGCGATTGAACTCCATCAGCGCTGGAATCAGCAGGCAGTTGGCGAACGAGGCCGGTGCATCGATGCGCAAGGGGCCGTGTGCCTGGAGCTTGCGCCCGCGTACGGCGCTGTCCACTTCGTCCAGTTCCGCCAGCAGGCGTATGGCCTGGCGGTAGTACGCCAGGCCGTCGGAGGTGGGCGTGAGGGCGCGTGTGGTGCGCTGGATCAGCTTGATCGCCAGGTGCTTTTCCAGGTCGCTGATCAGCTTGCTGACCGTGGAGCGCGGCAGGTCCAGTTGTTCGGCGGCTCGGCTGAACGAACCGCTCTCGATCACTCGCGCGAAGGCGCGCATTGCCAGGAGTTGGTTCATGCTGATATCCGCCTCGGCTAAGGTGGGGAAATACAGGCAGATGCAAAAAAGCCCGCACAGGGCGGGCTTTCTTGGGGTTGTCTAGAGACCCTTGGGATCGCTAGACAAGTATATGGTGGCTACACAGGGACTTGAACCCCGGACACCGGCATTATGAATGCCGTGCTCTAACCAACTGAGCTATGTAGCCAAGATGGCGCGCATTATTCGCTCGAATCGGTTACCTGTCAACACCCGCTCTAAAAAATTTTCCAAGCTTTCAAATGCTTAGCCCGACGATCGGTTGTCAGCGGGCAATCATCCAGTGGCCAAGCACGTTGTGCAGCCGCACGTCCTGCTCGGTGGCCAGGCGTTCAAGGCTTTCGCCGGGGCGATCGAGGTTGAAGTCGCCACTGACGCGTCGGTAGGCCAGCTGCTCGTCCATCACCCAGGCACGTTGGCCCTGATAGCCGGCCAGCCGTTCGAGTACTTGGCCCAGTGGCAGGTTGCGCGCTTGCAGGTAGCCGTTACGCCAGGCATCGGCAGCCTTGGTATCGGCTTTCTCCACCGCGCCGATGCGCATGTTGGTGAAGCTCACCCGCTCACCTGCCGAGAGCAGGCGCTGGTCGCCGCCCAGGCTGAGGGTGGCCTTGCCGTTGAGCACCACCAACTCATCGTGGTCGGCCCAGCGGGCGAGCATCAGCCGCGTGCCGAACACCTGGATGCGCGCATCGTCTACCTGCACGTCCAGGGCCCGGCCATCGAGCATCACCTCCACGAACACCTGCCCCTGCACCAGTTGCAGGTGCCGGGTGCGTCCGCGCAGGTCGACGTTCATGGCGCTGGCGCTGTCCAGGTGCAGGGTGGAGCCATCGGCCAGGCGCACGCTGCGTCGTTCGCCAGCGTCGGTGTGCAGCTCGCTGCCCAGGCGTTGCATGAGTGGCCAGTACCGATAGGCGAGCGCCGCCACCAGCAACAGGAACAGCACACCCAGGTACTTGCCCAGGTGGCTGCGGCGCGCCTTGAGTTCCCGAGGACGAAGGCGCGCAGCGGGAGGCAGCTGTTGCCAGCGGGTTTCCAGTTCGGCGAAGGCATGGGCGTTGTCCGGGTCCTGGCACCATTCGGCGAAGGCTTTGCGTTGGCGTTCGTCGGCGCTGGCCTGGCGCAAGCGGGCGAACCATTCCAGCGCTTCCCGTTGTGGGTCGTGGGGGCACGGCAGGGCGGGCATCGGGTTCATGGGGGCTACTCGTGAAGAGGGCGGTTTGGCCCAATGTCTACGGGGGGCAGATGCTGAGGATGCTAAATATAGTGAGAACCATTTGCAAGTACGTGGCGGACGGATGGCATCCGAAGGTAAATAAGGGTGGCTTCGTATCCAGATGTTTCTAATAATCGGATCCCAAACCCGCGACGGACTCACAGCTCATGGCTATCAGCAGTACCCCGACCAGCCCCGTGACCAACAGCGCCCCGGCCGCCTCTGGCAGCAGCCCGCTGGTGCTGCGGATCATCGGCTTTTGTGCCCTGGCGCACCTGATCAACGACTTGATCCAGGCGGTGCTACCGGCCATTTACCCGATGCTCAAGGCCAACTACGACCTGAGCTTCACCCAGATCGGCCTGATTACCCTGACCTTCCAGATCACCGCCTCGCTGTTGCAGCCCTGGGTGGGCTTCTACACCGACAAGCGGCCCACGCCCAACCTGCTGCCGCTGGGCACCCTGTGCACGCTGGTAGGTATCGTGATGCTGGCGTTCGTCGGCAGCTTCCCGATGATTCTTTTGGCCTCGGCGCTGGTGGGTATCGGCTCTTCGACCTTCCACCCGGAAACCTCGCGTATCGCCCGCCTGGCCTCGGGCGGGCGTTTCGGCCTGGCGCAGTCGACCTTCCAGGTGGGCGGTAACGCCGGTTCAGCCTTCGGCCCGCTGCTGGCAGCGGCCATCGTCATTCCGTTCGGGCAGGCCAACGTGGCCTGGTTCGGCCTGGCCGGGCTGTTCTTCTTCGGCGTCACCCTGATGCTGCGCCGCTGGTACAAAGGCCACCTCAACCAGTTCAAGGCGCGCAAGGCCCAGGCGGCTACCCACGGGCTGTCGCGCCAGCGGGTGCTCGCCGCGCTGGTGGTGCTGGGGCTGTTGGTGTTCTCCAAGTACTTCTACATGGCCAGCTTCACCAGTTACTTCACCTTCTACCTGATCGAGAAGTTCGACCTGTCGGTGGCCAGCTCGCAGTTGCACCTGTTCCTGTTCCTCGGCGCGGTGGCGGCTGGCACCTTCTTCGGCGGGCCGATCGGCGACCGCATCGGGCGCAAGGCGGTGATCTGGTTCTCGATCCTGGGCGTGGCGCCGTTCACCCTGGCGCTGCCCTATGCCGACCTGTTCTGGACCACGGTGCTGAGCCTGGTGATCGGTTTCATCCTGGCTTCGGCCTTCTCGGCCATCGTGGTGTATGCCCAGGAACTGGTGCCGGGCAACGTGGGAATGATCGCCGGGATTTTCTTCGGGTTGATGTTCGGCTTCGGCGGTATCGGCGCGGCGCTGCTGGGGTACCTGGCCGACTTGCGGGGTATCGAGTACGTGTATGGGCTGTGCTCGTTCCTGCCGCTGTTTGGTTTGCTCGCAGTGTTCCTGCCTTCCACCGGTAAACGCTGACCCACCTTCGGCGGGCACGATTGACGGGCCAACTTCGGTTGGCCTAGAGTGCCTGTCCTTTCCATGCCTGTAACCGACACCATGCGCCGCACCCTGCCCCTTAGCCCCGCTCGCCCTGTCGCCCCGACAGCGCGTCGTCCGTGGCCGAGCGACACAGTGCTGAAGCGGCGGCGCAGCGTATTGTTCGCTTTCACCTTCTCGCCACACCCGACCCTGAACTGACCTTCGCGTCCTCGCCTGCCCGCAGCCCTTGCGTGGCCTGGGGGCGTTTGCGTTCGCCCATCTTTTCAGTGTTGTCAGGAGTGGTACATGAACATGCGTTTGCTGGCGGGCCTGTTGTTCGCCGTGTCCGTCGTCGGCTTCAGCCTGGGGGCCAGCTTGCCGCTGGTGTCGTTGCGCTTGCACGAGGCGGGGGCCGACACCCTCAAGATCGGTATCGTCTCGGCCATCCCCGCAGCGGGCATGATGCTCTCGGCGTTCATGGTCGATGCCTGCTGCCGCTACTTCACCCGACGTACCCTCTACCTGCTGTGCTTCAGCTTGTGCGCACTGAGCATCGCGCTGCTGGAATGGGCGTTCTCGTCGACCTGGCTGCTGGCCTTGCTGCGCCTGGGCCTGGGGCTTGGCATGGGGGTGGCGATCATCCTCGGTGAGTCGTGGGTCAACGAGCTGTGCCCGGAACACAACCGCGGCAAGATCATGGCCCTGTACGCCACCAGCTTCACCGGCTTCCAGGTGCTCGGCCCGGCCATGCTGGCGCTGGTGGGCGCGAACAGCCCTTGGGTGACCGGTGTGGTGACCGGCTGTTATGGGCTGGCGCTGCTGTGCATTGCCTTCACCGTGCCTAACGATCGCGTACGCCACGACGAAACCGAGAAAAGCTTCACCCTGGGTGGATTCTTGCGCGTGGCACCGGCGCTATGCATGGCAGTGCTGTTCTTCTCGTTCTTCGATGCGGTGGTGCTGTCGCTGCTGCCGGTGTACGCCACCAGCCTGGGCTTTGCCGTGGGCGTGGCGGCGCTGATGGTGACCGTGGTGTTCGCCGGCGACATGCTGTTCCAGCTGCCGCTGGGCTGGCTCGCCGACCGGGTGGAGCGCACCGGCCTGCACCTGGCCTGCGGCGTGGTGGCGATGGCCATCGGCATCGGTCTGCCATGGCTGCTGCAGGTGACTTGGCTGCTATGGCCGCTGCTGGTGGTACTGGGGGCGGTGGCAGGGGGCATCTACACGCTGGCGCTGGTGCTGATCGGCCAGCGCTTCAAAGGGCGCGACCTGGTCACGGCCAATGCCAGCGTTGGCTTGCTGTGGGGCGTGGGGAGCCTGGTGGGGCCGCTGGTCAGCGGTGCGGCGATGAATGTCGCGCCCCATGGCTTGCCCATGGCGCTGGCGCTGATGGCGGGGTTGTTCGTGTGCTTTGCCCAGCAGGCGTATCGACGGGCGGGGGCGTTGCGGGCGGTGGTGGATTGAAGGCGCAGCGGCCACTCAGGCCGCGCCGATGCTCACCCAGTAGCGGGTGCGGTAGTCGATGCGCACCGGCAGCGAGCGCGCCAGTAGGCGCAAGATCTGCTCGCTGTCGCCCAGCTGGAAGGTGCCGGACACCTTGAGCCCGGCCACCTCCGGCGCGCAGCGCAATACGCCTGGGCGGTAGCGCGACAGTTCATTCACGAATTCGCCCAGCGGCATCTGCTGCACGCTGAGCACGCCGTCGGTCCAGGCCCAGGGGTCGCCGTGCAGGTGGGCCAGTTGCAACTGGCCATCGGCGCTCACCTGGAGGATTTCGCCCGGCAGCACCCGGCGCGGGGTGGCGGAGGAGGGGAACAGCGTGACCTCGCCGCGGCGTACCGCCAGCAGCAGGCCCTGGTCGTTCTCGCGCAGCAGCAGTTGGCCGTTGTGGGTGTCCATGTCGGCGATGGCGGTATCGATATGGAACGGGCGGGTGTCGTCGCCATTGCTGTCCAGGCTGACCTCGCCGCGCAGCAGGGTCAGCAGGCGCTGGTCAGGGCTGTAGCGCAGGTCGATGGCGCTGTCGGTGTTGAGCAGCAGACGGCTGCCGTCGCTGCCTTGCAGGCCACGTCGCTCGCCGGTGGCGGTACTGCTGTCGGCCAGCAGCGCGGGCAGGCCCAGCGGCTCGCGTGCGCCCCACAGCAGGCCACTGCCCACGGCGAGAACGCCCAGCAGCTTGAGGTGGTCACGCCGGCTGCTGCGCAGGCTTCGGCTGCCTTCGAGGGTGCGCCGGCTGAGCGCGCCGGGCAGCACGGCCAGCTCCTCGCCGAGGTGGTTGACCCGCTGCCAGGCCAGGGCGTTGTGCGGGTGGCTGGCCAGCCATTGCTGGAACTGTTGCTCTCTGCGCGGGCAAGGCTCGTCGAAGCGCAGTTTCACCAGCCAGTCGATGGCCTGGTCGACCTGGGCCTGGGCCGGAATGCGTTCAGGCATCGGCATAGCGCAACCGGTAGCAGACGCCCAGGGCCTTGGCCAGGTCGCGCTCCACCGTGGCCCGCGACACCTCCAGGTGCAGGGCGATGCGCGGAATGCTCAGGCCATCGAGCTGCGCCAACAGGAACGCCTGGCGCGCCCGCGGCTTGAGTTGCAGCAGGGCACGGTCCAGGCGTTCGAGGGTGTCGAGAATGATATGGCGGTGTTCTTCGCTGGGCGTCTCGCCCTCTGGCATGCTGGCCAGGCTTTCCTGGTAGGCACGCTCCAGGGCACGGCGACGGTACTGGTCGATCATCAGCCCACGGGCGATGCTGCTCAGGTAGGCCCGAGGCTCCTTCAGCGGGGCCACCTGGCGTGCCCGCAGCACGCGCACGAAGGTGTCCTGGGCAAGGTCCGCAGCGTGTTCGCGACAGCCTACCCGTGCCCGCAGCCAGCCGCGCAGCCAAGCGTGGTGGGACTGGTAGAGCAGATCGACTTCGGCGGGCTTGAGCGTCTCGTTGACCTGCATCGTATGGCGTGCCCCACAGCTAAAAGAGAGTACGATTGTTAATGTTTCTCAATTCTATGTGGGCGAGTAGCCACAGGGCAACGGTTCATCGGGAATTAGTCGCGCAAGAACGGCCGTTTCGCCGATGAACGGTTGATCTAAGATGAGCCTTCAACCGTTGCACAGGTGATGCGTCATGATCAGGGCCGACCTTTCCCCACATGCCTACCGCGAGGCCAGCGAGTTCCTGCAGTCGCTCGACCCGGACTGGGCGCGGCATATCGAAACCATTGGCCCGTGCCAGCACCGTGCAACCCCTGGGCGCGAGCCGTTCGAAGCGCTGGTGCGTGCAGTGGCGTATCAGCAATTGCATGCCCGTGCTGCCGAGGCGATTCTTGGACGGATGCTGGCGCTATACCCGCAGGTGGACTTCCCCAGCCCCGAGCAATTGCTGGCGACCGACCCCGAGACGCTGCGCACCTGCGGTTTTTCCGCCAGCAAGCTGGCGACCGTTCAGGGTATTGCCCAGGCCCGTCTGGAAGGGCAGGTGCCCAGCCTCGACGAGGCCCGCAGCCTGGGCGACGATGCCTTGATCGAGCGCTTGGTGGCGCTGCGCGGGGTTGGCCGCTGGACAGTGGAGATGCTGCTGATCTACGCCTTGGAGCGCTCCGACATCCTGCCGGTGGACGACTTTGGCGTGCGCGAGGGCTACCGGCGCATCAAGGGCCTGGACAAGGCCCCGACGCCTGCGCAGATGCGTTCTCTGGGCGGCGCCTGGAGCCCGCACCGGACAGTGGCAGCCTGGTACCTGTGGCGGGCCTGAGGGCAACTCAAACCCTGCGATTACCCAGCAAGAATCGGGGAGCCGCCGTCCACCGCCTCTGGCAATCTTGCCGCAACTGCTTACCAAGGACCGCCGCCATGTACACCACCGACGCCCAACGCTGGCAGGCCGTGCAAGCTCGCGACAGCGCCGCCGCCGGCCATTTCGTCTACGCCGTGCGTACCACCGGGGTGTATTGCAGCCCAGGTTGCAAGTCACGCATGGCCAAGCGCGAGAACGTCGCGTTCTTCAACGATGCCACGGCCGCTGAAGCTGCGGGCTACCGCGCCTGCAAACGTTGCGCCGGCAACCTGCGGGAAACCCGCCACACGGCCCTGGTAGCACGTGCCTGCCGGCTGATCGAAGCCAGCGAAACAGCCCCCAACCTCGATCAGCTCGGCACTGAGCTGGGCGTCAGCCCTTTCCACCTGCACCGCCTGTTCAAAGCCGAAACCGGTCTCACGCCGAAGGCCTACGCCACCGCTTTCCGCGCCCGCCGTCTGCGCGAGCGGCTGGATGAGGGCGACTCGATCACCGATGCCATCTTCGAAGCAGGCTACAACTCGGGCAGCCGCTTCTACGAAAGCGCTGGCCAGCGCCTAGGCATGCGCCCCCGTGACTACCGCGCAGGCGGTGCCGGGGCGACCATTCATTTTGCCATCGGCCAGTGCTTCCTGGGGGCGATCCTGGTGGCGCAAAGCGAACGCGGCATCTGCGCGATTCTGCTGGGCGACGACCCCGAGGCCTTGCTGCGTGACGTGCAGGACCAGTTCCCCAAAGCCGAGCTGGTGGGCGGTGATACCGGTTTCGAGCGGTTTGTGGCCGAAGTGGTGGGCTTCGTCGAACACCCAGGGCTAGGCTTGGCCTTGCCATTGGATGTGCAAGGCACGGCCTTCCAGGAACGTGTGTGGCAGGCCCTGCGCGAGGTGCCGGCTGGGGGGCGGGTCAGCTACAGCGATATCGCCGAGCGCATTGGCGCACCAAAGGCCGTGCGCGCCGTAGCATTGGCCTGCGCGGCCAACCGCATTGCGGTGGCCATTCCCTGCCACCGCGTGGTGCGCCGCGACGGTGATATCAGCGGCTACCGCTGGGGTGTGGAGCGCAAGCGGCAATTGCTGGACCGAGAAACGGTAATCACCTGAGCGCCGCAGCAGCGTAGAATTCCCGGCTTGTCCAGTTGGGTTTAGGGGAATTCGATGGGTCGCGTAGGCCTTTTCCGATTGTATTCGGTGTTTCTTGCTCTGCTTTTGTGCGTGGCGCAGCCGGCCTGGTCGGCGGGTGCCACGCCGGTCTCGCAACTGCTCAGCGAGGGCGTGCCGGCCCTTGAGGAAGATGCCAGCCTCGATCAGTTGAGCGAACGGCTCGACCTGGTACGCCAGGGCGTGACCAGCAATGCCAACGACGACCTGCTCTCGCAACTGCGCCAGGCCGCCTTGCAGGTACAGCGCCAGGCCGATGCGCTGGGTACCTTGCGTACCAGCGACATCGACCGCCTGGACGACCAGCTCAACGTGCTCGGCCCGGTGCTGCCGGACGAAGCCCAGAGCATCACCAGTCAACGCAAGCAACTGGCGGATGAGAAAAAGAAGTTGCAGGCCCAGCAGAAGCAGGCCCAGCAACTGACCCAGTCGGCCCGCGACCTGGCCACGCAGATCGTCAACCTGCGTCGCAGCCTGTTCAACTCGCAGATCACCAGCCGCGCCGCGAGCCCCCTGAGCCCTGCGTTCTGGTCGAGCCTGATCCGCCCCACCGACGATGACGTAGCCCGCCTGCGCGACCTGCGTGGCGAGGCGGCGGATGCGCTGTCCAGTGCCTTCAGCCCCGAACACCGCTGGTGGTTCCTCGCCAGCGTGATCGCCGCCGTGCTGGTGTGGACCCTGGTGCGGCGCCAGCTCGAACGCCTGCTGGCCAAGGCGATGATCCGCTGGCTGCCGGAAGGCCGCCTGCGGCGCAGCGCCCTGGCGGTGGGCGTGAGTCTGGCCACGCTGTCGACCATCGCCGGTGCCGTGTCGCTGCTGCGCTGGGGCCTGGAAACCAGCGCGCAACTGGGCACCGACCTGGCCAGCCTGACCAACCATGTCCTGACCCTGGTGGTGTTCAGCGCCTTCATCGCAGGCCTTGGCCGCGCCATGCTGATGCTGCAACGCCCTTCGTGGCGCCTGCCGCCGATCCCCGACGAGGTCGCCAGTGCGCTGAGCTGGTTCCCGCAGGTGTTGGCGCTGGCGCTGGTACTGCTGCTGACCCAGGAGCGTATCAATAGCGTGATCGGCACCAGCCTGGCGCTGACCGTGGCCACCAACGGCCTGACCGCGCTGGTGGTGTCGCTGATCTTCGTCGCTGCCCTGGTGCGCTACCGCCGCACCCGCCGCGAGCACGGCCTGGAGCGCCCGGCAGGGCTTGCCGGGTTGATCCCGTTCGTGGTCGTGGTGTGGGTGGGGGCGATCCTGCTGACGCTGCTGGCCGGCTACCTGACCCTGGCCTATTTCCTCACGGCCAAGCTGTTGTGGATCAGCGTGGTCGCCACCTGTGCCTACCTGCTGGTGACGGTGTTCGGCGACCTCTGCGAAACCCTGCTGTCGCCCCGCGAGCCCGCAGGCCGCGCGCTGGCCTCGGCGCTGGGCATGCAGCAGCGCCACCAGGCGCAGTTCAGCACGGTGTTGGCGGGTATTGGCCGTACCGTGATGCTGTTGATCGCCGCCTTGCTGGCGTTCCTGCCCTCGGGCACCAGCCCTGGCGAGCTGCTGCTGAGCCTGGCCGAATGGGATGGCAGTGGCGGCAAGGTGCTTGGCAACCTGAGCATCGTGCCCCAGGACATCTTCCTGGCTATCGCGATCTTCATCGGCGGCTGGTTGGCCATCCGCGTGGTCAAGCGCTGGCTGAGCGAGCGCCTGCTGCCGGAAACCGACATGGACGCCGGCATGCGCGCCTCCCTGGTGACCCTGGTTGGCTACCTGGGCTTCCTGTTCCTGGCGATGCTGGTGATGTCGACCCTGCGCATCAACCTCACCAGCCTGACCTGGGTGGTCAGTGCGCTGTCGGTGGGCATCGGTTTCGGCTTGCAGCAGATCGTGCAGAACTTCATTTCCGGCCTGATCCTGCTCACCGAGCGCCCGGTGAAGGTGGGCGACTGGGTGAGCCTGGCGGGGGTCGAGGGTGATATCCGCCGCATCAACGTGCGCGCCACTGAGATCCAGATGGGCGACCGCTCCACGGTGATCGTGCCGAACTCGCAGTTCATCTCGCAGAACGTGCGCAACGTGACCATGGCCAATGCCCTGGGCGTGGTCGGCATCACCTTGACCCTGCCGCTGGAAACTGACGCCAACCAGGTACGCGAACTGCTGCTCACGGCGTTCCACGAGCACGAGGCGATTCTCGATGCCCCGGCGGTCTCGGTGACCTTCAAGGACATCACCGCCAGCGGCATGGTGCTGAACGTCAGTGGTTACGTGGCGGGGCCGCGGCAGGTGTCTGGGGCACGCAGCGACTTGCTGTTCACCATCCTCGGCCGCCTGCGCGACGAGGGTATTTCGCTGTCGTCGCCGCAGAGCATGGTGTTGCTGCAAGAAGCACAGCGCCCGGCTGACGAGCCCGCCTAAAGCCAGGGGCGCGGCGCGCCCTCGGTTTCCCTTCTGAGTCGCCTGGCCGAGCCTAATGCTTGGCCAGCGACCTTTTCGGCCTTGGCCTCGCATTCAAAACTTTCTGAAGCCATTGCGCTGTCAGGATGTCGTTTTATGTAAATCCAACAGCTATACGGATATACAAAAGCGTTACGCTGGAGTAGCCTTTGATTCACCGGCGATCCGCGCCGGTTTTTCATTGCCTGCGTCGTGGGGACAGCGCTGCGCAGGCGAACGAGGAGTTCTCCATGAGTGAACTGCAAACCCGGGACCGCTCTCGATCGGTGCCCTTGAACATGCGCGTTGCCGAGCACCGACGCGACCTGATCGACGCTGCCGTCGAGGTCGTCGGTGGCGACCGCACCAGCTTTGTACTCGAGGCGGCCTGCAAGCGCGCCGAAGAAGTGCTGATGGAGCAACGGTTGTTCCTGCTCGATGAAAACGCCTTCGATCGGTTCGCCCAGGCGCTGGAAGACAACCCCATCAGGAGCAATGAATGCGTGAAGAAGCTGTTGGCCAGGCCCAAGCGCTGGCGCTGAGTGCTCCACAAAAGCTCGATGAGCGCCATGACCTGACCCGCTTCGACTGTGGCGAAGCGTCGATCAATGGTTATTTGCGCGACAAGGCCTTGAAGGCTCAACAGGCCAAGCACGCGGTGGTGTATGTGACCTGTTTCCACGGTACGCGAGAGGTCGCTGGTTTCTACACGCTGTCCAATGGTTCGGTGGCCCGGGCGCATGGTGCAACGGCGAGGTTGCGACGCAATGCACCGAACGACCTGCCGGTGGTCGTGCTCGGGCGCATGGGCGTTACGCTCGAGGCGGCCGGGCAAGGTATCGCCACCGACCTGCTGCAGGATGCATTGGAGCGCGCACTGGTAGCTTCGGAAATGGTGGGGTGCGTGGCCATGATCGTGCATCCGTTGACCGAAAGGCTGGAGCGGTTCTACGCAAAGACTGCTGGTTTCATTTCCTGCCCTGACCTCTCCCCGAAGACCATGATGCTTTCGCTCAGGTGACTCTCACGGGGCGCAATGGTCCCCAGTGAAAAGCCGCGATTGGCTATTTTTCCCCCTGCTGACCCCGGCGACCATGCCGGGCATCCATAGATGCCAGCAGGAACACCACCATGCCTCCCTCATTTGCCTACCCCGGCGACGCCCTGCGCGTGCTACGCCGATGCTTTCGCGTGCTGCCCGGGAGCAGCGCGCTGGCCCTGGCCTTGCTGGCGCTGGCCGGCTGTGACGAGCGCACTGCCAGCGCCGAGGCACCCGCCGCAGCGCAGGTGGAGGTGGCGCCGGTGCAGTTGCGCGAGATTCGCGCCTGGGACAGTTTCAATGGCCGCATCGCGGCGGTCGACGCGGTGGAGATTCGTCCGCGGGTGAGCGGCTATATCACCCGCATCGCCTTCACCGAGGGCGCCGAGGTCAAGCGTGGCGACCTGCTGTTCGTCATCGACCCGCGCCCCTATAAAGCGACCTTGGAAAGTGCCCAGGCGCGCCTCGAGCGGGCGCGTGCCAGCCGCATCCTCGCCCAGGCGCAGCACCAGCGCGCCCAGCGCCTGGTGCAGGCCAACGCGGTGTCGCGCGACGAGGCCGAGACGCGCAATGCCAGCTACTTGCAGAGTGTCGCCGACGTCAATGACGCCCAGGCCGAAGTGGCGCGGGCGAAGCTGGACCTGGAGTTCACCGAAGTCCGCGCACCGGTCGCTGGCCGTGCCAGCCGCGCGCTGCTGACCTTGGGCAACCTGGTGGTCGCCGACCAGAGCCTGCTGAGCTCGGTAGTCTCGCAAGACCCGGTATACGTCTACTTCGACCCCGACGAACACAGCTGGCTCGGCTACCAGGCCGGGCGCGCCAGCGCCGAGCAGATGCAGGTGCGCATCGGCCTGGCCAATGACGAAGGCTTCCCTCACGAGGCCCGCGTCGACTTCCTCGACAACCAGCTCGACGCGCGCACCGGCACCATCCGCCTGCGTGCGGTACTGGCCAACCCCGACCGACGTTTCACCCCAGGGCTGTATGCCCGCGTGCAACTGGCCGGTGCCGCCAGCCGCCAGGCTGTGCTGATCGACGACAAGGCCGTGCTCACCGACCAGGACCGCAAGTACGTCTACCTGCTCGGCGCCGACAGCACCGCGCAGCGGCGCGACGTGGTGCCCGGGCGCATGCACGAGGGCCTGCGGGTGATCGACAGCGGGCTGGCGCCGGGCGATGAGGTGATCGTCGGCGGCCTGCAACGTATCTACTACCCCGGCGCGCCGGTCAAGGCCAGCCAGGCCGCCGTGGCGGAGGCTCGCTGATGGACTTCTCGCGCTTTTTCATCGACCGGCCGATCTTCGCCATCGTGCTGTCGGTGATCATGTTCGCCGTGGGCCTGATCTGCATCCCCTTGCTGCCAGTGGGCGAGTACCCGGAAGTGGTGCCGCCCAGCGTGGTGGTGCGCACCACCTGGCCGGGTGCCAACCCCACGGAGATCGCCGAGTCGGTGGCCATTCCACTGGAGGAGGCGATCAACGGCGTGGAGGGGATCATGTACATGAAGTCGGTGGCCGGCTCCGACGGCAGCCTGCAAGTGGTGGTGACCTTCACCCCGGACGTCGAGCCCGACACCGCCGCAGTGCGTGTGCAGAACCGCGTGGCCCAGGCCCTGAGCCGCTTGCCCGAGCAGGTGCGGCAGTACGGCGTGACCACCCAGAAGCAGTCGCCGACGCCGCTGATGTACGTCAGCCTGTACTCCCCCGACAACCGCTACGACTCGCTGTACCTGCGCAACTACCTGACCTTGCAGGTGAAGGACGAGCTGGCGCGGATCAAGGGCATCGGCGACGTCGGGCTGTACGGCGCTGGCGACTACGCCATGCGTATCTGGCTGTCGCCGGGCAAGCTGGCGGCTCGCGGGCTGACTGGCAACGATGTGCTGGCGGCGATCCGCGAGCAGAACGTGCAGGTGTCCGCCGGGCAACTGGGCGCCGAGCCGAACCCCAGCAAGGCGGATTTCCTCACCTCGGTGACTGTGCGCGGTCGCTTGAGCACGCCTGCGGAGTTCGCCGATATCGTCATCAAGCGCGGCAGCGACGGCCAGTTGGTGCGGTTGGGCGATGTGGCGCGGGTCGAGCTGGGTGCCGGCGACTACACCATGCGGGTGTTCCAGGACGATCACAACGCGGCCACGGCGGGTATCTTCCTGTCGCCGGGGGCCAATGCCCTGGGCGTGGCCGACGAGGTGTACCGCATTCTCGACCGATTGTCCGAAGGCTTCCCGCCAGGGATCGTCTACAAGGCGGTGTGGGACCCGACGGTGTTCGTTCGCGAGTCGATCAGTGCGGTGCAGCACACGCTGTTCGAGGCCGTGGTGCTGGTGGTGCTGGTGGTGATCCTGTTCCTGCAAAGCTGGCGCGCGTCGATCATTCCGCTGGTGGCGGTGCCGGTGTCGGTGGTCGGCACCTTCGCCTTCCTCTACTTGCTGGGCTACTCGATCAATACCCTGACCCTGTTCGGCCTGGTGCTGGCGATCGGCATCGTGGTGGACGATGCCATCGTCATGGTGGAGAACGTCGAGCGCAATATCGCCGAGGGCCTGGAGCCG
>NZ_JBNNVR010000082.1:0-24647 GCF_050280645.1 Pseudomonas sp. NPDC089554 | reverse complement strand
CACTGCCCCAGGAGGCACGCAATGAGCAAACAGGCCCTGATCATCATCGACATCCAGAACGACTATTTCCCAGGCGGGAAGTGGGCGGCGGCGACGTTGGCGATGGCGGTGATTTGCGGCACGCCCACGCCTGCAACGATACGAGTGGTGCAGATCGAGCCTGGGCCGATGCCGACCTTGACGGCGTCGGCGCCCGCTTCGACCAGGGCCAGGGCAGCAGCGCCGGTGGCGATGTTGCCGCCGATCACTTGCACACTCGGGAAGTTTTCCTTGACCCAGCGAACGCGGTCGATCACGCCCTTGGAGTGACCATGGGCGGTGTCGACGATGATCACGTCGACACCTGCGGCAACCAGCGCCTTGACGCGATCACCGGTGTCCTTGCCGGTACCGACCGCGGCACCGACGCGCAGGCGACCTTGGTCGTCCTTGCTGGCCAGCGGGTAGGCCTTGGCTTTCTCGATGTCCTTGACGGTCATCATACCCTTGAGGCTGAACTTGTCGTCGACGATCAGCACTTTTTCCAGGCGGTGCTTGTGCAGCAGCTCGCGGACTTCGTTCTTGTCGGCGCCTTCGCGGACGGTGACCAGACGCTCTTTAGGCGTCATCACGTCGCGTACCTTGGCTTCCAGACGGCTTTCGAAGCGCACGTCACGGGACGTGACGATACCGACCAGGTCACCGTTCTCCAGCACCGGAACACCGGAGATGTTGTTCAGACGGGTGAGTTCGAACAGGTCGCGCACGGTGGCGTCGGCGTCGATGGTGATCGGGTCCTTGACCACGCCAGCCTCGAACTTCTTGACCTTGCGTACTTCGCCGGCCTGCTGGTCGATGGTCATGTTCTTGTGAATGATGCCGATGCCGCCTTCCTGGGCCATGGCGATGGCCAGGCGCGCTTCGGTGACGGTATCCATGGCAGCGGAAACCAGCGGAATGTTCAGCTCGATGCCACGAGTCAAACGGGTCTTGAGACTGACTTCATTGGGCAGTACCTCGGAGTAGCCAGGTACAAGGAGGATATCGTCGAAGGTCAGGGCTTCTTGGCTGATACGCAGCATCGCGGGGGCTCCCGGGCGGGAAAAATGGAAGCGCGCCATTATACTCATCCACGGCGCGCCACTCAATGCAAATCAACGCGAAATAAGGGCCTTCGGTCAGGGTTTCGCCAGTTTGACCTGTACCACCGCCACCGGCTGGTCGAGCCAGTCGGCGAAGCTGTCGATAAAGGCCTGGGTAAAGCCTGCCTCGCCCCAGTTGTTGAAGATGAACCCCAGGTTGGAAAAGGCACAGGGCTGCAGGTAGAGAAAGCCATTGATGTCGTCCTCGAAGCCGCACAGCGGGCAGGTGAAGTTGTCGCTCACCCCCGGCATCCACTCTTCCAGGCTTTCGAACAGCGGTTCGCCCACCTCGCGCCGGCACTGCGGGCAACCGGCCTCTTCAAGAAAGCCGTCGGCGGGGGTATAGATGCAGCGCTTTAGCACCACCTCCAAACCATTGACCGGCGCGCCGAACGGCAGTTTTTCCGGGTGCAGCGCCACCTTGCGGGCACCCTCGGCCAGGGCATGGCCCATGCGGTTGCCGGTGCGCCCGCAGGTGGTCAGTTGCTCCTCGACGACGTTCTCGCGCACCAGCCAGCGCAGAATTGCCCGGGCGCGGGCTTCGTGCACCGGCACGGTGGACAGTTTGGGGACGATGATGCTCTGGGTGTTCATGAACGGGACGGGCCTGCGAACTGCGGTAATCGCGCAATTCTACCCCTCAGCCGCTCAGGTAGCGACCGATCAGCGCCAGGCCACTGGCCAACACCAGCCAGGTGACCAGCCGCACGAAGGCTTCGCGCGACAGTTTCAGGGTCAGCCGCCGCCCTACCCAAAGGCCAGCGAACATCACCGGCAGCAGGCAGGCGGCGAGCAGCAACAGGCTGCTGTCGGCGTAGACCCCAGCGAACAGGAACAACGACAGGCGCACCACCGTGCTGCAACTGATCAGCGCGCTCTGGGTGGCGCGGGCCTGCTCCTTGGCGCCCAGCCGGGCGTTGAGGTAGATCGCATAGAGGAAGCCGCCACTGCCGAACAACGCGCCAAACAACCCTCCCAGCGTCCCCATCGGCACCGCCCAGGCGCCAGCAAGGCGTGCCGGACGCACCTTCACCGCCAGGCTGTAGAGTGCATAAGCGGTGACGAACAGCCCCATCAGCAACAGCAACAGGTCGGACTTGAGCCGCAGCAGGAACATCACCCCCAGCGTGCAGCCCAGCGCCATGAACGGCAACAAGCGCAGTAGCTCACCGCGCACCACATCGCGTCGCGATGGCAGCAGGTTGCCAAAGGCCGCGACGAAGTCCAGCAGCACCAGCAAGGGGATTATCCGCGACAGCGGCATGAAGTGGATCAGTACCGGGCCTGCGACCAACGCGGTGCCGAAGCCGGCAATGCCAAAGACGACGTAGGCGGCGCCTACGCCGGCCAGGATGGAAAACCAGTCGAGGGCGGTGAACGACAGTTGAGCGAGCATGCCACGGGCTCCAGGTGCGACCTGCGAAGATTAGCCAGCCGCCCCCACTGTCGAAAAGGCCTCGCGTGAAATTCGCCTCAAGCGTTATAGCGCTGCACCAAGGCAAACAGGATCGCGGCCGTCTCGGCGTCCGCCACGCCCCGGTAATTCGCTGGCCGGAAGTGCAGCTGGAAGGCCCTGAGCAGCGACTGCACGGACCTGGCGTCCGGCTGGGCTGGAACGCTGTAACCATAGGTACGCAGTTTCTCCAGCAACTCGGCCTGGGTTGGCATCTGGCGTGTGAACTGCGCCTGGTATTGCGCCTTCACGGTATCGTCATACCACGCGCCGATACCGGCCTCATGCAACTGCTGCCAAGGGAATGCAGCCCCGGGGTCACTCTTGCGTCCGATGGAAATATCGCTGTGCCCCAACACGTGAGTCGGCGTGATATCGGGGTAACGCTGCAGAATGTCCTGGCAAACCTGGACCAAGGCGGCGATCTGCTCCGGGTGGTAGTCCGGGAAGTTGAACTGGCCGTTGCTCACCGAGGCCTGGTTGACCAGTTCTATGCCGATCGCCGTATCGTTCAAGCCCGTGCGCACGCCCCATGCGCTGCTACCTGAATGCCAGGCACGCTCGTTTTCGTCGACCAGGCTGAAGATGCGCGTCTTGTCGAAACCTGCACGGGTGTAAGACGGGTCGGTGGGAGACGGTATCAGGTAGTGAGCGCTGACCTGATCCCCCCTGGCCAGGGCGTTGACCGAACTCTGGAAGTTGGCTGCGGTGTAATGAAGAACAAGAAAACGCACACGCCGATTGAAGGCTTTCGAGCGATATGTGGTGGAATCGATGGGGTACATCATGGTGCCTCCTAGATTGATAGACCTGAAAAACCTAAGGGCTTCTTCCAATCCGGTAAGTAGGCGTTATCAACACATGGCGTAGTCCCGCCCGCACATGCAACACAGTGCATCAGCCCATCATGTCCTTTATGATGCCCGCCATGATCAGAGACCCTTTCGAACGACTCGGCCTGGACCGCGAGGTCCTCACCGTCAGCCAGCTCAACGGCCGCGCCCGCGTGCTGTTGGAAGACGTGTTCCGCAGCGTGTGGGTAGAAGGCGAGATCTCCAACCTCGCCCGCCCGGCCTCCGGCCACCTCTATTTCACCCTCAAGGACAGCGGTGCACAGGTGCGTTGCGCGCTGTTCCGCCAGAACGCCGCCCGTGTGCGCCAGGCCCTGCGTGATGGCCTGGCGGTGAAGGTGCGCGGCAAGGTGTCGTTGTTCGAGGGACGTGGCGACTACCAGCTGATCGTCGATGCCGTGGAGCCTGCGGGCGATGGCGCCCTGCGCCTGGCCTTCGAGGCCCTCAAGGAAAAGCTCGGCGCCGAAGGGTTGTTCAGCACCGAACGCAAGCGCTCGCTGCCCGCGCACCCACAGCGCATCGGCATCATCACCTCGCCCACGGGCGCTGTAATCCGCGACATCATCAGCGTGTTCAAGCGGCGTGCGCCGCAGGTCGAACTGAACCTGATCCCCACCGCGGTGCAGGGTCGCGAAGCCATCGGGCAGATCGTGCGCGCCCTGCAACTGGCCGACAGCCGCGGCTTCGACGCGCTGATCCTGGCCCGTGGCGGCGGCTCGCTGGAAGACCTCTGGTGCTTCAACGAGGAAGCCGTGGCCCGCGCCGTGGCCGCCTGCGTGACGCCGATCGTCAGCGCCGTGGGCCATGAAACCGATGTGTCGATCAGCGATTTCGTTGCCGACGTACGCGCACCGACACCGTCGGCCGCCGCCGAACTGTTGGCCCCCGACAACAGCGGCCTGCAACAGCGCCTCGACAGCCTGCAACGGCGCCTGCTGCTGCGCATGCGCAGCCGCCTGGCCCACGACCAGCTGCGCGTGGAAGGCCTGGCCCGGCGCCTGCGCCACCCCGGCGAGCGCCTGCGCCAACAGGCCCAGCGCCTGGACGACCTGGACATGTGCCTGCGTCGCGCCTTCCAGCAGGCGATGCAGCAACGCCATCAGCAGCTTGGCCGCCTGGACACGCGCCTGGCCGCGCAGCACCCGGGCCGCAACCTGAAACTGCTGAGCCAGCGCCTGGACAGCCTCGCCGAACGCCTGCCCCGGGCCATGCGCGAAGTGCTCAAGGACCGCCGCCAGCGCTTCCAAAGCCAATTGCAGACGCTGCAAGTGGTCAGCCCGCTGGCCACCCTGGCGCGCGGCTACAGCATCCTGCTCGACGAGCGCGGCCAGGCCATCCGCAGCGCCGCCCAGACCCGCAACGGCCAACGCCTGACCGCCCGCCTGAACGAAGGCGAGCTACAGGTGCGAGTCGAAGACAACCACCAGACCCCGGTCACCCTTTCGCTTCTGGACTGATAAATGCCCCGTCTGCTCGCGCCCCTGTTCGCCCTCTCCTGCCTGCTGCTGGCCAGCGTCGCCCAGGCCAGCTACATCACCCGTACCTTGAACAAGCCCGTGCCCGGCGGCGTGGCGGTGATCGACCTCGGCCCCGCCGCCAGCGCCCCGAGCGCGCGCTTCGACGGCAAGCCGGTGCTGGTGGTCAAGGAGCAGGACACCTGGCTGGCCATCGTCGGCATCCCCCTGACCCAGAAGCCGGGTACCGCCAGCCTCAGCCAGGGCGGGCGCAACCTGGCGTTCACCGTGGGTAGCAAGAAATACCCCGAGCAGCACATCACCCTGAAGAACAAGCGCCAGGTCAACCCCAACCCCGCCGACCTCAAGCGCATCGACCGCGAGCTGGCCGAGCAGGTCGCGGCCTACCGCCAGTTCAGTACAGGCCTGCCGAGCAACCTGATCCTCGACAAGCCGGTCAATGGCCCACTGTCGAGCAAGTTCGGCGTGCGCCGCTTCTTCAACGGTGAAGAACGCAACCCGCATTCGGGCCTGGACTTCGCCGTACCGGCGGGCACGCCGATCAAGACCCCGGCCAATGGCAAGGTGATCCTGGTGGGCGACTACTTCTTCAATGGCCAGACCGTGTTCGTCGACCATGGCCAGGGCTTCATCAGCATGTTCTGCCACATGTCGAAGATCGACGTGAAGAACGGCCAGGTGCTGCGTCGTGGCGAGGTGGTCGGACGGGTGGGCGCCACTGGACGCGCGACCGGGCCGCACATGCACTGGAACGTCAGCCTGAACGATGCGCGGGTGGACCCGGCGATCTTCATTGGCGCGTTCCAACCCTAAGCTTCGCGGCGCCCTCTTCGCGGGCAAGCCCGCTCCTACAGGTTCAGCGCAAACCCTGTAGGAGCGGGCTTGCCCGCGAAGAAGGCGACCCGGCATCCCGCCTTGCGCCATCGGAAAAACCAGCGCAACCAAATCTTACAAAACAGAAATCAAAAACAATAAAATCTCGACAATTCCACTTTTTTAAGCATTCCTCTCAATTTTCCCCGAACACTTGCCATCCCCCACCCCACTGGTTAGGGTTGAAGGCATGAAAATCTTCACCACCCTCATTCTGCTCCGCCAACATCGCAGCCTTTGCCTGGTCAGTGCACGACTACCCAGGTAAACCGCGTCGCCTCGCCGCTTCATCTCGTTATCGCCCGGCAGGCCCGATCAGGCCGCACATTAAAGGATTGCTCCAATGACCATGCTCAAAGACCCGTCGAAGAAGTACCGCGCGTTCCCGACCATCGACCTCCCCGACCGCACCTGGCCGTCGAAGACCATCACCCAGGCGCCGATCTGGTGCAGCTCCGACCTGCGTGACGGCAACCAGTCGCTGATCGAGCCGATGGACGCGGCGAAGAAGCTGCGCTTCTGGAAGACCCTGGTCCAGGTGGGCGTGAAGGAAATCGAAGCCTCGTTCCCTTCGGCTTCGCAAACCGACTTCGACTTCGTGCGCACCCTGATCGAAGAAGGCCACATCCCGGACGACACCACCATCCAGGTGCTCACCCAGGCCCGTGAAGACCTCATCGCCCGTACCTTCGAGTCGCTGCGCGGGGCCAAGAAGGCCATCGTGCACCTGTACAACGCCACCTGCCCGTCGTTCCGCCGCATCGTCTTCAACCAGGACAAGCAAGGCGTGAAGGACATCGCCGTGAACGCCGCCAAGCTGTTCGTCAAGTACGCCGCCCAGCAGCCGGAAACCCAGTGGACCTTCCAGTACTCGCCGGAAACCTTCAGCGCCACCGAGCTCGAGTTCGCCAAGGAAGTCTGCGATGCGGTGATCGAGGTGTGGAACCCCACCCCCGAGCACAAGATCATCCTCAACCTGCCGGCCACCGTTGAAGTGGCAACGCCGAACGTCTACGCCGACCAGATCGAGTGGTTCTGCCGCAACGTCAACCGCCGCGACAGCGTGATCATCAGCCTGCACACCCACAACGACCGTGGCACCGGCATCGCCGCCACCGAGCTGGGCCTGATGGCCGGTGCCGACCGCGCCGAAGGCTGCCTGTTCGGCAACGGCGAGCGCACCGGTAACGTCGACCTGGTGACCCTGGCACTGAACCTCTACACCCAAGGCATCGACCCGCAACTGGACTCCTCCGACATCGACGGCGTGCGCAAGGTGGTCGAAGAGTGCAACCAGCTGCCGGTGCACCCACGTCATCCGTACGTTGGCGACCTGGTCCACACCGCGTTCTCCGGCTCGCACCAGGACGCCATTCGCAAGGGCTTCACCCAGCAGAAAGACGACACCCTGTGGGAAGTACCTTACCTGCCGATCGACCCGGCCGACATCGGCCGCAGCTACGAGGCGGTGATCCGCGTCAACAGCCAGTCGGGCAAGGGTGGCATCACCTACCTGCTCGAGCAGGAATACGGCATCAGCCTGCCGCGTCGCATGCAGATCGAGTTCAGCCAGGTGGTACAAGGCGAAACCGACCGCCTGGGCCTGGAAATGACAGCCCAGCAGATCCACAAGCTGCTGCAGAAAGAGTACCTGCAGGCCAACTCGCCATATGCGCTGGTCAGCCATCGCCTGCAGGAAGAGAACGGCAGCAGCCATGTGCAGGTGGAAGTGTCCGGTGAAGGCGAAACCACGCTGCACTGGCAAGGCAAGGGCAATGGCGCCCTGGAAGCCCTGGTGGCCGGCCTGCCGGTCGCGGTGGAAATCATGGACTACAATGAGCACGCCATCGGCGCTGGCACCAACGCCAAGGCAGCTGCCTACATCGAGCTGCGTGTGGCCGGTGGCCGCCCGGTGCACGGCGTGGGCATCGACGAGAACATCACCACCGCCAGCTTCAAGGCGCTGTTCAGCGCGCTGAACCGCTCGCTGAGCCAGCAGGCAGCGAAAGCGGCCTGATCTCGAATTTCAGCGCTACAGAAAAGCCCGTATCGAAAGATACGGGCTTTTTATTTGCAGCATGCGTAACTAAAACACTACAGAAACATTAAATTGCACCGAGATGGACCAATAATACTTTCAATGTTTGTTTATGGTGCATTTTATTTTAATTATTAATAACTTCCTTATCTTCCGAAACTTCCCAAGCGCATCGTAGAATCCTAGCTGCGGGCCATTCAATAACAACAGCAGTGCACGCACTCCTCGACCTTCCCTGCTCATGACGAGGCTCTACGTATGCTGACCAATGCCCCTCTGCGCCTGAAGCTGCTGTTGATCGTATTGTTCCCATTGTTCGGTTTCCTCGTGCTTTGCTCGCTATACCTGCTGGACAACTACCGCACCCTGCGTGAAATGGAAGGTGCCGCCAGTGCCAGCGATACTGCCCAGTCGTTGAGTACCCTTATTACCCACCTGCAACGCGAGCGCGGCGCCAGTGGCGTATTCATCGGCACCCGCGGCGCCTCGATGGGAGACCGCCTCGGGCAACTGCGCAAAGCCTCTGGCGCGGCAATAGAAACAGTCGACAATTTGCCCAATGCCCAACAGCAAGACATGCAAACGCTGCTCGCCACTCTCAAGCAACTGCCCGCGTTGCGCGAACAGGTCGACAAACTGTCAATCGACAGCGGCGCCTCCGGTGCGCGTTATACCGAGATCATCCAGCAACTGGTCGGTTATACCCATTCATTGGAGAACCGCGTCAGCGATGTGCGGGTGGGCCATGCACTCAACGCACTCAACCAGTTCGTCGAGTTGAAAGAACGCGCCGGACGCGAGCGCGCCTTGCTCGGCGTAGTCTTCGCACAAGATCGTAGCGACGCCGCGCTGCTCTCCCGAGTCAACCGCAACCTGGGTGAATTCAACGCCTATGCCGACAGTTTCCGGCGCAAAGCCCCCGCCGAGCTGCTGAGCCAGTACAACGCCTTGACCCAGTCGCCTGCCGCCGCCGAAGTAGCCAGGCTGCAAGCCCTGGTACTCGAACGTCCACTGGGCCAACCACTGGGCGTAAACCCGCAGGCCTGGTTCGACACCTCGACCCAGCGCATCGACCAGATGACCGAGATCGAACAGCGCCTGGCGCAGCAAGTCGGAACACTGGCAACCACCGCGCGCGGCGAAGCCAGCCAGACGCTGTGGCTGACATTGAGCGGCGCCCTGCTCGCCCTGGCACTGGTGGCCCTGCTGTCGTGGGTCATCATTCGCGGCATCGGCAAAGCGGTGCAGGACATCAACGCCGCGCTCGACAGCCTGGCCAACCGCGACCTGAGCGCGCGCACCCATTACCGTAGCGCAGACGAGTTCGGGCAGATCGCCAGCAACCTCAACCGCACAGCCCAGGAGCTGACCAGCATCATCCAGGAAATCGGCAACGCCACCGCGCAGGTGGCCACCGCTGCCGAGGAGTCTTCGGCGGTGACCTTGCAGACCAGCCGCAGCGTCGAGCAGCAACGCCAGAGCACGGAACTGGTGGCCACCGCCATCAACCAGATGAGCGCCACGGTGCGCGAAGTGGCGCAGAGCACCGCCGATGCTGCCAGCCTGTCGCAGCAGATGCACACCAGCACCGCCCAGGGGCGCCAGGAGGTCGACGGCACCATCGAGCTGATTCACGAGCTTTCCGGGCAGGCCCAGCAAACTGCCGAGGTGATCGAGCAGCTCAAGCGCGAAAGCGATGCCATCACCTCGGTGCTGGACGTCATCGGCGACATCGCCGAGCAGACCAACCTGCTGGCCCTGAACGCCGCCATCGAGGCCGCACGAGCAGGCGACCATGGCCGCGGCTTCGCCGTGGTGGCTTCGGAAGTGCGCAGCCTGGCGCAGAAGACTCAGGAATCGACCGGCAATATCCAGGCGATGATCGCGCGTTTGCAGGATGGCTCCGACCGCGCCACGCGCTCCATGGTGCAGACACTGGACAAGGCCCGCAGCGGCGCCAGCCGCATTGGGCGTGCCGGTGAACTGCTGGCCGAGATCAGCGAGGGCGTGGCGCAGATCAACGACCGCAACCTGCAAATCGCCTCGGCCGCCGAGGAACAGAGTGCAGTCACCGACGACATCAACCGCAACGTCACCGAGATCAACGAATTGGTCATCCAGGTGAGTGCCGGCGCGCAGCAGACCACCGTGACCAGCCAGGAATTGGCACGCCTGGCCGAGCAACAGCAGCACCTGGTGGCGCGCTTCAAGGTGGCCTAGCCACCTTTTCCGAGGCAAAAAAAAGGGGCGCCGACCAAGCGCCCCACAAGCCGTGCAGCACACAACGAATTCACATCACTCCAGCAGCGCCATGGCCTCCGCACTGCACGCCTCGATCCGGCCCCAGTCGCCGTTCTTGATCCAGCTGCTGTCGAGCATCCAAGTACCGCCCACGCACATCACATTGGGCAAGGCCATGTAATTGCGCACGTTGGCCGGGTTCACCCCGCCAGTCGGGCAGAAACGAATATCGCCGAACGGGCCGGCAAAGGCCTTGATCGCCGCAACGCCGCCGCTGATCTCGGCGGGGAACAGCTTGAAGCGGCGGTAACCCAGGGCATAGCCCATCATGATTTCCGACGGTGTGCTGATACCCGGCAGCAACGGGATGTCGCTCTGCACGCCAGCCTCGAGGATTTCCCGGGTGATGCCCGGGGTCACCACGAACTGTGCGCCAGCAGCCTCGACCGCCGCGAACATCGCAGGGTCCAGCACGGTGCCCGCGCCGACGCACAGCTCCGGGCGCTGCTCACGCAGCACCTGGATGGCCTTCAGGCCGTGGGCCGAACGCAGGGTCACCTCCAGGGTGCGGATTCCACCAGCAGCCAGCGCATCGGCCAGCGGCAGGATGTCTTCCTCACGGGCGATGGTGATCACCGGCAGGATGCGCGCCTTGTCGCAGATCGCATCGATGCGGGCGACTTTCTCAGCCATCGAGAGCAAAGGTTGTGGGCGTTCAAGGGTGGTCATGACAGTGGATCCTTGGCTCATGGGCACCAGTAGATGTCCAGGGGGTCGTGAAGAAAGGCGCGAATCGGCATTTCGGTCAGGTCATCGGCGGCCAGCGCGGCGCGCAGGGTAGCGAGTTTGCCCGCACCTTGCACCGCCAGGGCAATGAAACTCGCGCTGGCCAGTAGCGAACGGGTCATCGACAGGCGCTGGTGCGGCACGCTCGGCGCCAGCATGGGCAGGCAACGGCGTGTGCCACGCACGTCCAGGCCCTCGGCCAGGTTCGGGCTGGCCGGGAACAGCGAGGCGGTGTGCCCGTCATCGCCCATTCCCAGCACCAACACATCGATTGGCGGCAGCTCGGCCAGGGCCAGGTCGGCCAGGTCGGCGGCGTGCTCAAGGCTGGCGGCGTTCTGGTACAGGCCGAGGAACCGCGCCTTGGCGGCCTCGCCCTTGAACAGGTGTCGCGCCAGCAACCCGGCGTTGCTGTCGGCGTGTTCCACCGGCACCCAGCGCTCGTCGGCCAGGCTGACGATGACCTTCGACCAGTCCAACACCTGCGCCGAAAGCTGCTCGAGGAACGGCACCGGGCTGCGACCGCCCGACAGCACCAGGCAGGCCTGGCCTTTCTCGGCAATGGCACTACGCAGTCGGTCTGCCACATCGAGGGCCAGGGTGTTCGCCAGGGCTTTGCCATCCGCCAATTGATGCGCCTTCACAGCCGCCGACAGTTGCAGTTCAGATATCGCCATACCATGCCCTCCCATCGCGGGTAATCAGTGCAATCGAGCTCATCGGCCCCCACGACCCCGCCGCGTAGGGCTTGGGTGCGTCGCCGGCGTTCTTCCAACCGGCGATCAGCTGGTCGCACCAGGTCCAGGCGTACTCGATCTCGTCCTTGCGCACGAACAGGTTCTGGTTGCCACGCATCACTTCCAGCAGCAAGCGCTCGTAGGCATCCGGAATCCGCGCGCTGCGCCAGGTGTCGGAAAAATTCAGTTGCAGCGGGCCGCTGCGCAGTTGCATGCCCTTGTCCAGGCCTTGCTCCTTGGTCATCACCCGCAGAGAGATACCTTCGTCCGGTTGCAGGCGAATGATCAGCTTGTTGCCGATTTGCAGGCGCTGCTCCGGGGCGAAGATATAGTGCGGGGTTTCCTTGAAGTGGATGACGATCTGCGACAGTTTTTGCGGCATACGCTTGCCGGTACGCAGGTAGAACGGCACCCCCGACCAGCGCCAGTTGCGAATGTCGGCGCGCAGGGCCACGAAGGTCTCGGTGTCGCTCTGGGCGTTGGAGTTTTCTTCTTCCAGGTAGCCCGGCACCGGCTTGCCGTCGCTGTAGCCGGCGATGTACTGGCCACGTACCACGCGGGTGCTCAAGCCCTCGCCGGTGATCGGCGCCAGGGCCTTGAGCACCTTGACCTTCTCGTCGCGGATGCTGTCGGCGGAAAGGTCGCTGGGTGGGTCCATGGCGATCAGGCAGCAGCTGCAACAGATGGTTCTGGATCATGTCGCGCAGTTGGCCGGCCTTGTCGAAATAGCCCCAGCGGCCTTCGATACCGACCTTCTCGGCGACAGTGATCTCCACGTGGGAGATGGAGTTCTGGTTCCACTGGGTTTCGAACAGGCTGTTGGCGAAACGCAGGGCAATCAGGTTCTGCACCGTCTCCTTGCCCAGGTAGTGGTCGATGCGGTACACGCGGCTTTCGGGGAAGAAACGTGCCACGGCATCGTTGACCCGGCGCGACGACTCAAGGTCGTGCCCGATGGGTTTCTCCAGCACCACCCTGGTGCGCGCGGCCAGGCCCGCCTTGTCGAGGTTCTCGCAGATCGCGCCATACACCGCCGCAGCGGTGGCGAAGTAGGCGATCAGCGGCAAGCCGTCGGCAGCCTGCTCGGCCAGGGCCAGGTAGCCCTCGGTTTCAAGGAAGTCCAGGTGCTGGTAGCTCAGGCGCCCGAGAAAACGCTGCAAGGCCGCGGCCTCTATGTCCGCGTCGGGGACGAAGCGGCGCAGCTGGGCTTCGATATGGGCCAGGTGCTGTTCGGCACTGCCGGCCTCGCGGGCCAGGGCCAGCAGGCGGGTGTCGGCGTGCAGCAAGCCGGCGCGGTCGAGTTGGTAAAGGGCAGGAAACAACTTGCGCAACGCCAGGTCGCCAAGGGCACCAAACAGGGCAAATGTGCAAGGTTCTACACTGATCGCGGCCATGATGTTGGTTCTTTTATTAAAGTTGCGCTAGGAATACCGTTTTCGACCAGACATTTCAAGATAAATGTAGTAAAAACCACAACATTAAACAGCATTCTCATAGACAAGTGGTATGACAACACCACCGACAGTACGATAGACAACCCTGCAAAAAGCCTGCTGCCCCGGCAGCCGGTCGTCTTCCGACCCAAGGACATACCATGGACCGCGTGCGAAACCTCCTGGAACAGATCCAGGGACGCCTCGACGAGCTGAACAAGGCCGAACGCAAAGTCGCCGAAGTCATCCTGCTCAACCCGCAACAGGCCACCCGCTTCAGCATTGCCGCCCTGGCCCAGGCGGCCTCGGTCAGCGAGCCGACCGTCAACCGCTTCTGCCGCTCGTTCGGCGTCAGCGGCTACCCCGAACTCAAGCTGCAACTGGCGCAGAGCCTGGCCAGCGGCGCGGCCTACGTGAGCCGCGCGGTGGAGGCCGACGACGACCCGGCGGCCTACACCCAGAAAATCTTCGCCAGCGCCATCGCCTCGCTGGACAGCGCCTGCCAGCAGATCGACCCGCAGCAGGTCAGCCGTGCCGTGGACATGATGATCCAGGCCCGGCAGATCCACTTCTTCGGCCTGGGCGCCTCGGCCCCGGTGGCCATGGACGCGCAGCACAAGTTCTTCCGCTTCAACCTGGCCGTGTCGGCCCACCCCGACGTGCTGATGCAGCGCATGCTGGCCTCGGTGGCGCACACCGGCGACCTGTTCGTGATCATTTCCTACACCGGGCGCACCCGCGAGCTGGTGGAAGTGGCGCGCCAGGCCCGGGAGAACGGCGCCTCGGTGCTCGGCATCACCGCCGCCGACTCGCCGCTGGCCAAGGCCTGTAGCCTGAGCCTGCACCTGCCACTGCCGGAAGACACCGACATCTACATGCCGATGACCTCGCGAATCATCCAGCTGACCGTGCTCGATGTACTCGCCACCGGCATGACCCTGCGCCGCGGCTCGGACTTCCAGCCGCACCTGCGCAAGATCAAGGAAAGCCTCAACGCCAGCCGCTACCCGGCCGAGGACAAAGACCTCAACTGAGGCGCTGGGCCTGCAGGCGCAGGTGGGCACGCTGCCCCGGCGCCAGGCTCAGGCCCTCGCCACTGCCGCTGGCGGCCTCGACGCAAACGAAGCGCTGGCTTTCGCGACCGCTCACCCCCATCAAGGGGCGGTTGCCGGGGTGCCACACCACGGTGTCGTCGCTGTCGCCGGTGTCGATATGCAGCTCGCGCTGCCAGGCCGGGTCGCGCAATTGCACCGAGGGTGTTCCCGGGTAGATGCGCTGGCAGCCGCCCTGCACCATCAAGGCGTCCTCCTGACGACAGGCCTGGCGGCTGAGCACGTCGTAACCTTCCACATTTTCCAGCCCAGACAGCGCTATCTTTGCCACGTCACTAATACGCCAGTAGGCCAGCAGCGCATGACTCAGTTGGCAGGTTTCGCTGTCCTGGTGCTCGGTGCAGAGCTTCAGCTCCATGCCTGCGCCCAGGCGTGCATGCAGGTCGACCTGCCAGTCGCACAGTTGCAGGCGCCATTTCAGGCTTACGCCCTGTTCGTCTTCGCGGCTGTCAACCAACTTCCAGTCGAGCAGGCGCGCCCAGCCGTGGGTGGGCCACAGGTCTTCGCTGGGGTGACGGCCATACCAGGGCCAGCACACCGGCACGCCACCGCGGATCGCGCCCACCTGCGGCCAGGTTTCGGCGCACCACAGCCAAGGGCGTTCGCCAGTGGGTTGGAAATGCAGCAATTGCGCGCCCTGGCGGCTGAACACGGCCTGGCAGCGCGGGTGGTCGATGATCAGGACATCACGCTGCTGGTGTCGCTCCCACTCGAAGGTCGGCCGGGGCCGCTGCGCGTTGAAGAAGCGGTGGAGCGGATGTTCGGGCATGAGGTGGCTCGTTGTTGTCATTAAAAAGTCGCGATTAGGGGAGCCTGTTGGGTTGGCGATGGCTTCTTCGCGGGCAAGCCCGCTCCTACAGGTGCTGCGCCGCTCTTGAGAACGGTGGAGAACCTGTAGGAGCGGGCTTGCCCGCGAAGAAGCCAATACCGAACCAAAGGCTCCCCGCTGTCGGCTGAAAGGCAGGCCGACACAATGGCGTAAATTTACAACAAATCGCTTCAGAAGGACGACTGAATCTTCAAGCCCGCGACCAACGCGTTGTCCACGTCATCCACCCCGCCAGGGCTCTTGATGTACTGCAGGTTCGGCCGCACGGTCAGCCAGTTGGTGACGTGGAAACCGTAGTACAGCTCGGCGTTGTACTCGGTGCGTTGCAGCGGCACGAAGCCTGGGTTGTCGTAGTCGGTAATGCCGCTGACACCATTGCGCTGCTCGGCGCGTTTCTTCACGTCGTCGTTCACGTGGATACGCGCGATACCCAGGCCGATGTCATCCTTGGGCCGCGAATCGAAGGCGCCCTTGTAGACCAGGCCTACCTGCTGGTAGTTGTCGATGACGTTGGTTTCCTTGTCATGCACGGTGAAGTTGGCGAACAGGCTCAGACCGCGGCTGGCATCGCCGCCATGTGCCGTGACCTGCTGCTGCGCCACCACCCACCAGCCATGCTTGCTCGAGTGCGACTTGAACCCTTCGCCGGTCAGCCCTTGCGGGTTGCCATTGACGTCCTCGTAGACATCGTCGGCCTTGGCGGTGCTGTAGTAGTAGCCCAGGCGATACTCGCCCGGCAGGCCATTGACCTTGGGCGACCAGACCATCTCCACCGGCAGGATCGCACCCTTGGTGCCGCTGCCGCTGAGCTTGAAGCCGTTGCCGGTTTCCAGGTTGGAGGGGTTCTGCTCGAACGCGCCCACCTGCACGAAGAACTCCGGCGTGATGTTGTATTTGACCCGCAGCGCCCACTGGCTGACCGGCCAGTTGTACCAGATGCCGCCCACCCAGTTGCCCACCTGCGAGCCGCAGAACGCCAGGTTCTGGAAGTCGCACGGGAAGCTGTTGAAGTCCTCGCCTTCGCCGAAGCGGCCGAATTTCACATCCAGCGCGCCGTCGAAGTACTTCTGCTTGATCCACATCTGGGTCAGGCGCCAGGTCTGGCCACGGCCCCACACTTCCTGCACCGAGCTCAAGTGCCCGGCGCGCGGGTCGCTGATGCGGTCGTTGGACAGGTTGCGACCGCTACGCTCGGTGATCGCCAACTTGAACTCGGTGTCGTTCCAACCCAGGATCTTCTCCAGGTCCAGATGCGCCCCCAGGGCGAACTGGTGGGTGTAGCGGGCAGTCTTGTCGTCGTTGTAGCCGCCGTTGAGGTTGCCGGCGCCTTCAGCGACGTAGTCGAGGGTGAAGTCGTAGCCTTTCTCGATCAGTTCGGTACGCGTGCCACCCCAGTCGCCAGTCATCCATTTCGACTCGCTGGAGAAAGCCTCTGCGGCCTGCGCGCCATTGCTGCCAACCACAGCCAGCAAGGCGAGCGAGCCCAGGGTTTTGAAACGTATGCGATGGTCCATCCGTTATTTCCTCTTTCCTTGTTATCGATGGTTTGAAACTCAACGTCCCTTGAAGCGCGTCACGTTGTCCTTGACCACCTGGCCTGCGGCAGACAGGTCCAGGCGCTCGCCGCTGGCGGCGTCGAACAGCAGTACGCGTGCCGGGTCGAACTGCAGGTTGAGGCTGTCGCCGACCCGGCAGGCGACATCCGGTGCCAGGCGGCAGCACACTTTGGTTTGGTTGAGGGTGACGAACACCAGCAGGTCAGGCCCGGTGGGCTCGGTGACCTGTACCTCGGCACGAATGGCTGGCAGGCCATTGCCTTCGGCGGCGCCCAATGCGATCTGCTCCGGGCGCACACCGAGGATCACTTCACGGCCCTCCAGCGCTGCGCTGTCGACACCCAGCGGTAGTTCGCAACGCGCCTGGCCGCTGTCGAGCAGCGCCAACAGGCGGCCGTCCTGGCGGGTGATGCGCACGGGGATGAAGTTCATTGGCGGCGAGCCGATGAAGCTGGCGACGAACTGGTTGGCCGGGTCGTTGTAGATCTGCTGCGGGGTGCCGAACTGCTGGATGATGCCGTCCTTCATCACCGCCACCTTGTCACCCAGGGTCATGGCCTCGATCTGGTCGTGGGTCACGTACACCGTGGTGGTCTTCAGGCGCTGGTGCATCAGCTTCATTTCCGTGCGCATTTCCACGCGCAGCTTGGCGTCGAGGTTCGACAGCGGCTCGTCGAACAGGTAGATCTTCGGCCGCCGCGCCAACGCCCGGCCCATGGCCACGCGCTGCTGCTGGCCGCCGGAAAGCTGGCCAGGCTTGCGGCTGAGCAAGTGTTCGATCTGCAGCAGCTTGGCCACCCGCGACACCTCCTCGTCGATGGCCGACTGCGGCATCTTGCGGATCTTCAAACCGAACTCGATGTTCTCGCGCACGCTCATGGTCGGGTACAGCGCATAGGACTGGAACACCATGGCGATGTCGCGATCCTTCGGGCTCATGCCGGAAACATCCTGGTCGTCGATCAGGATCGCCCCGCCGGTGATCTGCTCAAGGCCTGCGATGCAGTTCATCAAGGTGGATTTTCCGCAGCCTGAAGGCCCGACCAGGATCAGGAACTCGCCATCCTTGATCGCCAGCTGGATGTCCTTGAGGGTGTCCGGAAGGCCACTGCCGTAGGTCTTGTTTACATTGCGAAGTTCGAGCGTTGCCATGACTTACCCCTTGACCGCGCCGGCCGTGAGCCCGCGCACGAAATACTTGCCTGCGACCACATAGACCAGCAGGGTTGGCAGCGCGGCGATCATTGCCGCCGCCATGTCGACGTTGTATTCCTTGGCCCCGGTGCTGGTGTTGACCAGGTTGTTCAGGGCCACAGTGATCGGTTGCGAGTCGCCGCTGGAGAACACCACGCCGAACAAGAAATCGTTCCAGATCTGGGTGAACTGCCAGATCAGGCAGACCATGATGATCGGCGTGGACATCGGCAAAATGATGCACCGGAAGATGGTGAAGAACCCGGCACCATCCAGGCGCGCAGCCTTGACCAGGGCATCCGGGATGCTCACGTAGTAGTTGCGGAAAAACAGTGTGGTGAAGGCCAGGCCATACACCACGTGCACCAGCACCAGGCCCGTGGTGGTGCTGGCCAGGCCCAGCTTGCCGAGGGTGAACGAGGCCGGCAGCAGCACGGTCTGGAACGGCAGGAAGCAACCGAACAGCAGCAGCCCGAAGAACAATTGCGAGCCGCGGAAGCGCCACATCGACAGCACGTAGCCGTTCAGCGCGCCGATGGCGGTGGAGATCAGCACCGCCGGCACGGTGATCATGATCGAGTTCCAGAAGAAGCCACTGACCGTGGCCCAGGCCTTCACCCAACCGATGGCGGTGAACGCCTGCGGCCAGCTCAACAGGTTGCCGGTGCCGATGTCTTCCGGGGTCTTGAAGCTGGTCAGCAACATCACCACCAGCGGCACCAGGTACAGCAGCACGGCGGCCAGCAGCACCGCGTGGATGGCGAGGCGGCCCAGACTCATGGCCGGTTTTTCCACAGGGTTAGTCATGGCGCTTGGTCCTCAGCTCCGAGTACAGGTACGGCACGAGGATCGCGAGAATGGCCCCGAGCATCAGGATCGCGCTGGCCGAGCCCATGCCCATCTGGCCGCGGCTGAAGGTGAAGGAGTACATGAACATCGCCGGCAGGTCGGAGGAGTAGCCGGGGCCACCGGCGGTCATCGCCGCCACCAGGTCGAAGCTCTTGATGGCGATGTGCGAAAGGATCATCAGCGAGCTGAAGAACACCGGGCGCAGGCTCGGCAGCACCACGGTCCAGTAGATGCGCGGCATGCTCGCGCCGTCGATCTGCGCGGCGCGGATGATCGACTGGTCGACCCCGCGCAGGCCGGCGAGGAACATCGCCATGATGAAGCCCGAGGCTTGCCACACGGCGGCGATCACCAGGCAGTACACGACGCGGTCCGGGTCGATCAGCCAGTCGAAGCGAAAGCCTTCCCAGCCCCAGTCGCGCAGCAGTTTGTCCAGGCCCATGCCGGGGTTGAGCAGCCATTTCCAGGCAGTACCGGTGACGATCATCGACAGCGCCATGGGGTACAGGTAGATGGTGCGGATCACCCCTTCGCGGCGGATGCGCTGGTCGAGGAACACTGCCAGCAGCACGCCGATCACCAGGGTGACGCCAATGAACAGGCCACCGAACACCAGCAGGTTCTTGCTCGCCACCCACCAGCGGTCGTTGTCGAACAGCCGCGCGTACTGGGCGAAGCCCGCCCACTTGTAGGTCGGCAGGAACGTGGAGGTGGTGAACGAGAGGACGAAGGTCCACAGGATGTAGCCGTAGAAGCCCACCAGGACGATGAACATGCTCGGCGCCAGCACCAGTTTCGGCAGCCAGCGCTGTAGAGCGTCCAGGGGTGAGGCCCGCAGTTGGGCGGTAGTTGTAGTCATGGTTTCAATTCCGGAGCGAGGGCTTTTTGTGGGAGCGGCCTTGTGTCGCGATAGGGCTGCGCAGCAGCCCCAGGCGGCCTCGGCATCAACCTGATATGCGTGGAACCGGGGGCCGCTACGCGGCCCTATCGCGACACAAGGCCGCTCCCACAACAGCATCAGGCCCGCGCATGGCCAGGGCGATTACTGGGCGGCCTTGACCGCCGCCGCCAGTTTCTTCGCCGCATCGGCCGGGTCGGCCTTGGGGTCGTTGATGTAGTTGGTCACCACATCGAAGAACGCGCCCTGCACCGCCAGCGTGGTGGCCATGTTGTGCGCCATGCTCGGTTGCAGACCGCCGGACTTGGCGTCGGCCAGGAAGTCCTTGGCAGCGGTCTGGGCGCAGCTGTCGAAGCCGTATTTATCCATGCTGGCGAGCATGTCGTTGCGCACCGGGATCGAGCCCTTGTTGATGCTGAAGGTCTTCTGGAAGTCCTCGCCCAGCACGCGCTTGGCGATGTCCTGCTGGCCCGCGGTGGTGCCTTCGTTCTTCTGCTTGAACACCGCCAGCGAGTCGATGTTGTAGAGGAAGCCCTTCTCGGTGCCGGGGAACGGCACGCATTGGTAGTCCTTGCCGGCGGTCTTCTTGGCCAGGGTCCATTCGCTCTTGGCCCAGTCGCCCATGATCTGCATGCCGGCCTTGCCGTTGATGACCTTGGCCGCCTCCAGGTTCCAGTCCTGGCCCTTGCCGTCAGGGTCCATGTAGGTGGCGACCTTCTTCAGCTCGGCCAGTGCCTTGACCATCTCGGGGCCGGTCAGGGCCTTTTCATCCAGCTCCACCAACGCTTTCTTGTAGCCCTCGATGCCCATCACCGCGAGCACCACGTTCTCGAACACGGTGCTGTCCTGCCAAGGCTGGCCACCATGGGCCAGGGGGATGAAACCGGCAGCCTTGAGCTTGTCGGCGGCGGCATAGAATTCGTCCAGGGTGGTCGGCGCCTTGTCGATGCCAGCCTTCTTGAACACCTCGGGGTTGATCCACAGCCAGTTGATGCGGTGGATGTTCACGGGCACCGCCACATAGTCGCCGTCGTACTTCACGGTGTCGGCGACCTTCTTGTCGAGCAGGCTGTCCCACTTCTCCTGCTTGGCGACATCTTCGAGCACGTCGGTGTCGAGCAGGCCGGTGGCGGCCCAGTCCTGGATGTCCGGGCCCTTGATCTGCGCGACACCCGGCGGGTTGCCGGCCACGGCGCGGCTCTTGAGCACGGTCATGGCCGTGGCGCCACCGCCACCGGCAACGGCGCCGTCTTTCCAGGTGAAGCCGTCTTTCTCGACCTGGGCCTTGAGCACATCGACCGCGGCCTTTTCGCCACCGGAGGTCCACCAGTGCACCACCTCGACGCTGCCTTTGGAGTCGGCGGCGAAGGCGCTGAGGGGCATGAGCGAGGCGAGGGAAATGGCAGCGGCGAGACGCAGAGTGGAATTCATCGGTGTACCTTTCTTGTTGTTATGCGGTGCAAGTCATTCGCTTGCGTTGCAGGAAGTCTAATCAGCGCGCAGGCTCGGCAAGTAACGAAGCGATGCGCGAATGTCATCAGTTGGTTACATTCCCCGGGCCAGCGCGCTGGCCAGGCTCGGCGCCAGCGCCAGGCGTGGCAACAGCACGGCCTGGTAGGCATGGTAGAGGTCGGGCTTGCCGCCCCAGATGGTGGCGCTGGGCAGGTTCTGCGGGCTCAGCTCGTGGTGCCAGCTGCCTTGGACGCGGTCGATGAAATGGGTGTCGATGAACGCCCAGAAACGCCGATACCACTGCTCGTAGTGCGCCTGCCCGGTGCGGCGCAACAAGGCCGCCGACGTAGCGCAGGCCTCGGCATGCACCCAGTGCAGGCGCTCGCGCACCACCGGGCGGTTATGCCAGTCCAGGGTGTAGACCAGCCCCGGTTCGCCATCGGCATGCCAGGCGTGGCAGCAGGCGTTGTCGAACAGCCCTTGGGCGGCAGGCAGCAGCCAGTCGGGCGTGGGTAACCCGGCATGTTGGCGCGCCGCCTCCAGATGCAGCACCAGGCGTGCCCACTCGAAGGCGTGGCCGGGGGTGGTGCCATAGGGGCGGAAGCCATCGGCGGGGTTGTCATGGTTGTAGTCCGGCAGCGATTGCCAATGACTGTCGAAATGCTCGATCACGCCATAGCCGTTGGCGGCGGCGTGGCCATGGATGATGCGCTCGACGATACGCAAGGCGCGCTCCAGCCAGCGGGTGTCGCCGGTGACATCGGCCAGGGCAAGGAACGCCTCGGTCGCGTGCATGTTGCTGTTGGCACCGCGATAAGCCTCCGGCTGCTGCCAGTCACGGGCGAAGGACTCGCGCAGCGCGCCCTCCTGTTCGCTCCAGAAATGGGTATCGAGAATGCCGATGACATCGTCGAGCAAGGCCTGCGCGCCCTCACTGCCAGCCACCACCGCAGAGCTTGCCGCCAAAGCGACGAAGGCATGCAGGTAGGCGGCCTTGCCGGTATCACCCTGCCCTTCGGCGCAGGCGAACCAGCCGCCGTGGAGCCCATCGCGCAGCGGCCCACGCAGCGCCGCGACACCATGCTCGACCAGCGCCAGGCAACCCGGCACACCCTGGACATGGGCCATGGCGAAGCAGTGGGTCATGCGTGCGGTGTTCATGGTTTCGGCAATGGCGCCCTCGGGCAGTCGGCCCTGGGCATCGAGGTTGCCGAAGCCTGCGGGCAGCCGCGAGGCCTTGGCGAAGGCCACCAGGCGCAGGCCTTCGGCGACCAGCCAGCCCGCGTGTACGGGGGCGCGGAGCCAACTGCTGGAGGGTAAATCGACGCTGTTCGTCACCTGTCCGATCCTTGCCAGGGACAGGCCCGGTGCCTGTCGTCAGCGAATAGTAACCAGCCACCCTGGCCGGCATGTCACGAAGGCCTGCGCGAATGTCACAACCTTGTGACAGTTCGATCAGTAGATATTTCGCGGCAGGCACAAGGTCACCCGCAACCCACCTTCGCTGCGGTTCAACAGGCTCACCTCCCCTCCATGGCTATGCGCGATATTGCGCGCGATCCCCAACCCCAACCCATACCCCTGCTGCTGCCCGGCCAGGCGGAAATGCGGCTCGAACACCTGCTCCAGTCGCTGCTGCGGCACCCCCGGCCCCTGGTCGTCGACTTGCAGCACGAAGGCATCGTCACTGTCGATGATGCGCAGGTGCGCGCGCTCGCCGTACTTGATCGCGTTGTCGATCAGGTTGCCGATACACCGCCGCAACGCCAGGGACTTGCCGAGATACGGCGCCTGCGCCCGCCCCTCAACGGTAATGCGGCCATCGCCCAGATACGGCTCGGCCAGAATCTCCAGCACCTGGTTGAGGTCGATCGGCTCGATGTTCTCGTGGATATCGGTGTCCTTCACGCACTGCAACGCGCCCTTCACCAGCAGCTCCAACTCATCGAGGTCGCGGCTGAACTTGGCTTGCAGGCGCTCGTCCTCCAGCAGCTCCACCCGCAGGCGCAAGCGGGTGATCGGCGTGCGCAGGTCGTGGGAAATGGCGCTGAACAGTTGCGAGCGCTCAGTGAGGTAGCGGCTGATGCGCTCGCGCATGGTGTTGAAAGCACGCCCCACCTCCACCACTTCGCTGCCACCCCCCTCAGCCACTGGCGGCACATCCGCACCCAGCGACATCTCCCGCGCGGCCCGCGCCAGGCGCTTGAGCGGCGAGCTCTGCCAATGCACCAGCAGGCCGATGAACAGCAACAACAAGGCAGTGGTCAGCATGATGAAGCCGAGCTGTTGGCGCGGCAGGCGTTCGGGCTCCAGGCCCGTGTAGGGCTCAGGCAGCAGCGAGGCGATGTACAGCCACTCGCCTTCGTCGAGGCGGATCTGCGTCACCAGCACCGGCGGGTTGAGCGGTTCGAGGGTCAAGGCGTAGTGCGCCCAGGACCGCGGCAGCTCGTCGAGCTTCAGGCCGCTGTTGAAGATGCGCAGCTCATCGGGGCTGACGAACTCCACCGAGACTTCCATCTGCTGGCCCAGGCGCTCATGCAACACCTGCTGGAACACCTCGATCACCGCCTGCTTGCGCGGGGTGATGGGCAACACCTGCATGTTCAGCGGTTTTTCGTTGAGCGACACGAAGAAACGCGTGCCGCCCATGCTGCGCAACTGGTCGAGCACCATGGGCCGGTAGGCCACCGGCAACGAACGGAAGTAACTGACGCTGGCGCTCATCGAATGGGCCAGGCTGCTGGCGCTGGCGCGCAGGCCTTGCAACTGGCTGGCGCGCAACTGGGCGACCCAGATCAGGCTCGACAAGCCCTGGGCCAGCAACACCACCACCAAGGTGAGCAGCAGCATGCGCCCCAGCAGCGAACGCGGTAGAAACCGCCAGCGCCGTTCGGCGCCACGCTCAGCCGGCAGGGCAGACATGGGCCGCCAACAAGTAACCGCTGCCGCGCACCGTGCGGATCAGCCGTGGCGGTTTGCCGGTGTCGCGCAGGCGCTGGCGCAGACGGCTGACCGCCATGTCGACGATGCGGTCCAGCGGCATCGGCTCGCGGCCACGGGTGGCATTGCCGATGGTGTCGCGGTCGAGAATTTGCTGCGGGTGGTCGAGGAACAGCTTGAGCAAGGCGAAGTCGGCACCGGACAGAATCACCTCCTCGCCATCGCGGTGGAACAGGCGGTGGCTGACCGTGTCCAGGCGCCAGTCGTCGAAGGCCAGCACGGCGTTGCCCGGCGCACTCTGGACAAAATCGCAGCGACGCAGCAGGGCCTTGATGCGGGCCTGCAACTCGCGCGGACTGAAGGGTTTGCCCAGGTAGTCGTCGGCGCCCAGCTCCAGGCCGATGACCCGGTCGGCCTCGTCGGAGCTGGCGGTGAGCATGATGATCGGCACCCGCGACTGGCGCGGGTGCTGGCGTACCCAGCGGCACAGGCTGAAGCCGTCCTCGTCGGGCAGCATCACATCGAGGATCACCAGGTCGCATGGCGCGGCATCCAGGGCCTGGCGAAAGCCCTGGCCGTCGGGCTCGGCGCGCACCTGAAAACCGGCGCGGCTCAGGTAGGTTTGCAGCAGTTCGCGGATTTCCTGGTCGTCGTCGACCATCAGGATGTTCTTACCGGCAGTGCTCACAATGAAGTCCTTTTTGTTCGGTGCGAGTCTTTATGCCCGCTTTGCCGTTGTATCGGCGGTGCTGCATTCGCGGGCAAGCCCGCTCCTACAGGAGTTGTGGTGACCCTGTAGGAGCGGGCTTGCC
>NZ_JBNNVR010000081.1:0-25205 GCF_050280645.1 Pseudomonas sp. NPDC089554 | reverse complement strand
AAGTCGAGTACAAGGCCCCGGCCCAAGGCGACGATGTCTTCAAAGATTCCGGCTCACTCACCGTCGGCGTCAGCAATGCCACGGTGACCGGCAAGACCTTCGAGAATCTGGAACTCGGCGGCTCCGCTACGGTGCAGATCAGCGACACCCAAAGCGAAGTCGTCGCGACGCTCACGGCAGACAAGACCACGGTCACCGAAGGCGGCCAGGTCACCTACACCGTCACCCTCAGCAATGCCCAAGGCCTGTCGGTCACCGGCCACGGCGGCTTGGTGTTCACCCTTTCCGACGGCACTACAGTCAGCATTCCCGCGGGCAGTGCCAGCGGCACAGCGACGGTGGTTGCCAAGGACGACGTCTACGTCGGCGGCCAACCCTCTCTGGTCAACAAACTCGAGTCGGTCGCCGGAGGCGGCAACTTCGAGAAGCTGACCCTCGGCAGCAACACGCTGATCACCACCGTCACCGATGAAAGCGGCGCAGGCACGCCAGGCGCAGGAAACCAGGGCGACAAGGTTTCGGTAACCATCGTTAGCAATGGCGACGTGACCGAAGCTCAGCAGCCAAGCTTCACCGTGAAAGTGAACCAGGCGCTGGATCGTCCGCTGACCGTCACCTTGAGCAACGGCGATCAGGTCACCCTTGCTGCTGGCCAGACCCAGGTCGAATACAAGGCGCCCGCCCAGGGGGACGATGTCTTCAAGGATTCCGGCTCGCTCACAGTCGGCATCAGCAATGCCACGGTCGAGGGCAAGGCTTTCGAAAACCTGCAACTGGGTGGTTCGGCCACCGTTCAGATCAGCGACACCCAAAGTGAAGTCGTTGCCACCCTCACGGCGGATAAAACCACGGTCGCCGAAGGCGGCCAGGTCACCTACACCGTTACCCTCTCCAACGCCCAGGGCCTCCCAGTTAATGGACATGGCGGCCTCACCTTCACCTTGAGCGATGGCACCAAGGTCACTGTCGCAGCCGGCAGCGCCACCGGCACGGCCACCGTGGTCGCCAAGGACGATGTCTATGTCGGCGGCCAACCGTCGCTGGTCAACAAGCTCGAGTCGGTCAGCGGCGGCGACAACTTCGAGAAACTGACCCTCGGCAGTAGTACCGTCACCACCACAGTCACCGATGAAACCGGCTCGGGTACGCCGGGTGCCGGTAACCAGGGCGACGCGGTCTCGGTCACCATCGTCAGCAACGGCGATGTCACCGAGGCCCAGCAACCAAGCTTCACCGTGAAGGTGAACCAAGCGTTGGATCGTCCGCTCACCGTCACCTTGAGCAATGGCGACCAAGTGACCCTCGCGGCGGGCCAGACCCAGGTCGAATACAAAGCCCCGGCCCAGGGCGAGGATGTCTTCAAGGATGCCGGCTCGCTCACTATCGGCATCAGCAACGCCAGCGTCGAAGGCAAGGCTTTCGAGAACCTGCAGTTGGGTGGTTCGGCCACCGTTCAGATCAGCGACACCACCAGTGAGGTGGTCGCGACCCTGACGGCGGATAAAACCACGGTCGCCGAAGGTGGCCAGGTCACTTACACCGTCACCCTCACCAATGCCCAGGGCCTCCCAGTTAATGGTCACGGCGGCCTGACCTTTACCTTGAGCGATGGCACCAAGGTCACGGTTGCAGCGGGCAGCGCCAGCGGTACGACCATCGTCACCGCCAAGGATGACGTGTATGTCGGTGGCCAACCGTCGCTGGTCAACAAGCTCGAGTCGGTGAGCGGAGGCGACAACTTCGAAAAACTGACGCTTGGCAGCAATACGGTTACCACCACCGTCACCGACGAGAGCGGCTCCGGTACACCAGGTGCTGGCAACCAGGGCGATAACGTTTCGGTCACCATCGTCAGCAACGGCGATGTCACAGAGGCCCAGCAGCCTTCGTTCACCGTGAAGGTGAATCAGGCGCTGGATCGTCCGCTCACCGTCACCCTCAGCAACGGCGACCAAGTCACCATTGCGGCGGGCCAGACCCAGGTCGAGTACAAAGCCCCGGCTCAGGGTGATGATGTCTTCAAGGACTCCGGATCACTCACCGTCGGCGTCAGCAGCGCCACGGTCGAGGGCAAGGCTTTCGAGAACCTGCAATTGGGCGGTTCTGCCACGGTGCAGATCAGCGACACCACCAGCGAGGTGGTCGCCACCCTCACCGCAGACAAAACCTCCGTTGCCGAAGGCGGCCAGGTCACCTACACCGTTACCCTCAGCAATGCCCAGGGCCTCCCAGTTAGTGGACATGGCGGCCTGACCTTCACCTTGAGCGATGGCACCAAAGTCAACGTTGCGGCAGGCAGCGCCACCGGCACAGCCATCGTCACGGCTAAGGACGATGTCTACGTCGGCGGCCAGCCGAGCATCGTCAACAAGCTTGAAAGTGTCAGCGGCGGCGATAACTTCGAGAAGCTGACCCTCGGCAGCAATACGCTGACTACCACCGTCACCGACGAAACCGGCTCGGGGACGCCAGGCGCGGGCAACCTGGGCGACAAGGTCTCGGTCACCATCGTCAGCAATGGCGATGTCACCGAGGCCCAGCAACCTTCGTTCACCGTGAAGGTGAACCAGGCATTGGATCGTCCATTGACCGTTACGCTGAGCAATGGTGACCAAGTCACCATTGCTGCGGGCCAGACCCAAGTCGAGTACAAGGCCCCGGCCCAAGGCGACGATGTCTTCAAAGATTCCGGCTCACTCACCGTCGGCGTCAGCAATGCCACGGTGACCGGCAAGGCCTTCGAGAATCTGGAACTCGGCGGCTCCGCCACGGTGCAGATCAGCGACACCCAAAGCGAAGTCGTCGCGACGCTCACGGCAGACAAGACCACGGTCACCGAAGGCGGCCAGGTCACCTACACCGTCACCCTCAGCAATGCCCAAGGCCTGTCGGTCACCGGCCACGGCGGCTTGGTGTTCACCCTTTCCGACGGCACCACGGTCAGTGTTCCCGCGGGCAGCGCGATCGGTACGGCGACAGTGGTCGCCAAGGACGACGTCTACGTCGGCGGCCAACCTGCCCTGGTCAACAAGCTCGAATCGGTTGCTGGAGGCGGCAACTTCGAGAAGCTGACCCTGGGCAGCAACACCCTGACGACCACCGTCACCGACGAAACCGGCTCCGGCACGCCCGGCGCTGGCAACCAGGGCGACAAGGTCTCCGTCACCATTGTCAGCAATGGCGACGTGACCGAAGCGCAACAACCTTCGTTCACGGTCAAGCTCAACCAAGCGCTCGATCGTCCGCTGACCGTCACCTTGAGCAATGGCGACCAAGTCACCCTGGCCGCGGGCCAGACCCAAGTCGAATACAAGGCGCCGGCCCAGGGTGACGATGTCTTCAAGGATTCTGGCTCACTCACGGTCGGTATCAGCAACGCCACGGTGACCGGCAAGACCTTCGAAAACCTGGAGCTTGGCGGCTCTGCCACGGTGCAGATCAGCGACACCACCAGTGAGGTGGTCGCCACCCTCACGGCGGATAAGACCACCGTCACCGAAGGCGGCCAGGTCACCTACACCGTTACCCTCTCCAACGCCCAGGGCCTCCCGGTTAGTGGACATGGCGGCCTCACCTTCACCTTGAGCGACGGCACCAAAGTCAGCGTCGCGGCCGGCAGCGCCACCGGTACAGCCATCGTCACAGCCAAGGATGATGTCTACACCGGCGGCCAGCCGAGCATCGTCAACAAGCTCGAAAGCGTCACGGGTGCCGATAACTTCGAGAAACTGACCCTCGGTAGCAACACCGTCACCACCACAGTCACCGACGAGACGGGCTCGGGGACGCCAGGCGCGGGCAACCTGGGCGATAAGGTCTCGGTCACCATCGTCAGCAACGGTGATGTCACCGAGGCCCAGCAACCTTCGTTCACCGTGAAGGTGAACCAGGCACTGGACCGTCCATTGACCGTGACCCTGAGCAATGGCGACCAAGTCACCCTCGCGGCGGGTCAGACCCAGGTCGAGTACAAGGCGCCCGCCCAAGGTGACGATGTCTTCAAAGACTCGGGCTCACTCACCGTAGGCATCAGCAACGCCACCGTCACAGGCAAGACCTTCGAGAACCTGGAACTGGGCGGCTCTGCCACGGTACAGATCAGCGATACCCAGAGCGAGGTGATCGCCACGCTCACGGCGGACAAGACCACCGTCAGCGAAGGTGGCCAAGTCACCTACACCGTTACCCTCACCAACGCCCAGGGACTCCCGGTTAGCGGGCATGGTGGTCTGACCTTCACCTTGAGCGACGGCACCAAGGTCAGCGTCGCGGCCGGCAGCACGACCGGTACAACAACGGTTACGGCCAAGGATGACGTCTACGTCGGCGGCCAGCCGTCACTGGTCAACAAGCTTGAGTCGGTAAGTGGCGGGGATAACTTCGAAAAACTCACGCTTGCTGGCAACACCGTCACCACGACCGTCACCGATGAAACTGGCTCGGGTACACCGGGTGCGGGCAACCAGGGCGACAAGGTTTCGGTCACCATTGTCAGCAATGGCGATGTCACCGAGGCCCAGCAGCCTTCGTTCACCGTGAAGGTGAACCAGGCGTTGGATCGCCCATTGACCGTGACCCTCAGCAATGGCGACCAAGTCACCATTGCAGCGGGCCAGACCCAGGTCGAGTACAAGGCCCCCGCCCAAGGCGACGATGTCTTCAAAGACGCAGGTTCGCTCACCGTCGGCATCAGCAATGCCACCGTGACTGGCAAGACCTTCGAGAACCTGGAGCTCGGCGGCAGCGCGACTGTACAGATCAGCGATACCCCCAGCGAAGTGGTCGCCACCCTCACAGCAGACAAAACTACTGTGGCCGAAGGCGGCCAGGTCACCTACACCGTCACCCTTTCCAATGCCCAAGGTCTCCCGATTAGCGGCCACGGTGGCCTGACCTTCACCCTGAGCGACGGCACCAAAGTCACCGTCGCAGCAGGCAGCACCACCGGCACGGCCATCGTCACCGCCAAGGATGACGTCTACGTCGGCGGTCAGCCGAGTATCGCCAACAAGCTCGAAAGCGTCACGGGTGCCGATAACTTCGAAAAACTCACGCTCGGCAGCAACACGGTCACCACCACGGTCACCGATGAGTCCGGCTCGGGGACGCCAGGTGCAGGCAACCTGGGCGACAAGGTTTCGGTCACCATCGTCAGCAACGGCGATGTCACCGAGGCGCAGCAACCGTCGTTCACCGTGAAGGTGAACCAGGCGCTCGATCGCCCACTCACCGTCACCCTCAGCAATGGCGACCAAGTCACCATTGCTGCTGGCCAGACCCAGGTCGAGTACAAAGCCCCGGCCCAGGGTGAGGATGTCTTCAAAGACGCAGGTTCGCTCACCGTCGGCATCAGCAATGCCACGGTGACTGGCAAAACCTTTGAAAATCTTGAGCTTGGCGGCAGTGCAACGGTACAGATCAGTGACACACAGAGCGAGGTGGTCGCGACCCTCACGGCAGACAAAACTACGGTCGCCGAAGGCGGACAAGTCACCTACACCGTCACCCTCTCCAATGCCCAGGGCCTCCCGGTTAGTGGGCACGGCGGCCTGACCTTCACATTGAGCGACGGCACCAAGGTCACGGTTGCAGCGGGCAGCACCACCGGCACGGCCATCGTCACCGCCAAGGATGACGTCTACGTTGGCGGCCAACCGAGCATCGCCAACAAGCTGGAAAGCGTCACGGGCGGCGATAACTTCGAGAAACTCACCCTCGGTAGCAACACCGTCACCACCACCGTCACCGATGAAACCGGCTCCGGCACGCCCGGCGCGGGCAACCAGGGCGACAAGGTCGTGGTCACCATCGTCAGCAATGGCGACGTGACCGAGGCACAGCAGCCGAGCTTCACCGTGAAGGTGAACCAGGCTCTGGATCGCCCGCTCACCGTCACCTTGAGCAACGGCGACCAGGTCACCATTGCTGCGGGCCAGACCCAGGTCGAATACAAGGCGCCCGCCCAGGGGGACGACGTCTTCAAAGACTCTGGCTCGCTTACCGTTGGTATCAGCAATGCCACCGTTACCGGTAAAACCTTTGAAAACCTTGAGCTTGGCGGCAGCGCCACGGTTCAGATCAGCGACACCACCAGCGAGGTGGTCGCCACGCTCACGGCGGACAAGACCACCGTCACCGAAGGCGGACAAGTCACCTATACCGTCACCCTCTCCAATGCCCAGGGCCTCCCGGTTAGTGGACATGGCGGCCTGACCTTCACGTTGAGCGATGGCACCAAGGTCACCGTCGCAGCTGGCAGCGCGACTGGCACAGCCACGGTTGTTGCCAAGGACGACGTTTACGTCGGCGGCCAGCCGTCACTGGTCAACAAGCTTGAGTCGGTAAGTGGCGGCGAGAACTTCGAGAAACTCACCCTCGGAAACAGCACCGTCACCACCACGGTCACCGATGAAGCTGGCTCAGGTACGCCAGGCGCTGGGAACCAGGGTGACAAGGTGTCCGTCACTATCGTCAGCAATGGCGATGTCACGGAAGCCCAGCAACCTTCGTTCACCGTGAAAGTGAACCAAGCGCTGGATCGCCCGCTCACCGTCACCTTGAGCAACGGCGACCAGGTCACTATTGCTGCGGGACAGACCCAGGTCGAGTACAAGGCCCCGGCCCAAGGCGACGATGTCTTCAAGGATTCTGGCTCGCTCACGGTCGGTATCAGCAACGCCACGGTGACTGGCAAGACCTTCGAAAACCTTGAGCTTGGCGGCTCTGCCACGGTGCAGATCAGCGACACAACCAGTGAGGTGGTCGCCACCCTTACAGCGGATAAAACCACCGTCACCGAAGGCGGCCAGGTCACCTATACCGTCACATTGACCAACGCCCAAGGCCTTTCGGTTACTGGTCACGGCGGCCTGACGTTCACCTTGAGCGATGGCACCAAAGTCACTGTTGCGGCGGGCAGCGCGACCGGTACCGCTATCGTTACAGCCAAAGACGACGTCTACGTCGGCGGTCAGCCGAGCATCGCCAATAAACTCGAAAGCGTCACGGGTGCAGACAACTTCGAAAAACTCACGCTCGGCAGTAACACCGTCACCACCACCGTCACCGATGAAACCGGTTCGGGCACACCGGGTGCCGGTAACCAAGGCGATAAGGTCTCGGTCACCATCGTCAGCAACGGTGATGTCACTGAGGCCCAGCAGCCTTCGTTTACCGTGAAAGTGAATCAGGCGTTGGATCGCCCGCTCACCGTCACCTTGAGCAATGGCGACCAGGTCACCATTGCCGCAGGCCAGACCCAGGTCGAGTACAAAGCCCCGGCCCAAGGCGACGATGTATTCAAAGACGCAGGCTCGCTCACCGTCGGCATCAGCAATGCCACCGTCACCGGCAAGACCTTCGAGAACCTGGAGCTGGGCGGTTCCGCCACCGTGCAGATCAGCGACACCACCAGCGAGGTGGTCGCCACCCTTACAGCCGACAAGACCACCGTCACCGAAGGTGGCCAAGTCACCTACACCGTCACGCTCAGCAACGCCCAAGGCCTCTCGGTCACGGGCCACGGCGGCCTGACCTTCACCCTGAGCGACGGCACCAAAGTCACCGTCGCAGCGGGTAGCGCGACCGGCACAACAACGGTTACAGCCAAGGACGACGTGTATGTCGGCGGCCAGCCGTCGCTGGTCAATAAACTTGAGTCGGTGAGCGGAGGCGGCAACTTCGAAAAACTCACGCTCGGCAGCAATACCGTCACCACCACCGTCACCGACGAGAGCGGCTCGGGTACACCAGGGGCTGGGAACCAGGGCGACAAGGTGTCGGTCACCATCGTCAGCAATGGCGACGTGACGGAGGCTCAGCAGCCAAGCTTCACCGTGAAGGTGAACCAGGCGTTGGATCGCCCACTCACCGTCACCCTCAGCAATGGCGACCAAGTCACCATCGCGGCGGGCCAGACTCAGGCCGAGTACAAGGCGCCAGCCCAAGGCGAGGACGTCTTCAAGGATTCGGGCTCGCTCACGGTCGGCATCACTAATGCCACGGTGACTGGAAAAACCTTCGAGAACCTGGAACTCGGTGGCAGCGCCACGGTGCAGATCAGCGACACCACCAGTGAGGTGGTTGCGACGCTCACGGCAGACAAAACCACCGTCACCGAAGGCGGCCAGGTCACCTACACCGTCACCCTCAGCAACGCTCAAGGCCTGGCCGTCACCGGCCACGGCGGTCTGACCTTCACCTTGAGCGATGGCACCAAAGTCACTGTCGCGGCAGGCAGCGCAACGGGGACTGCCATCGTCACGGCCAAGGACGACGTCTACGTCGGCGGTCAGCCCAGCATCGTCAATAAGCTCGAAAGCGTCACCGGCGGCGATAACTTCGAGAAACTCACACTTGGCGGCAACACGGTTACCACCACCGTCACCGACGAGAGCGGCTCGGGTACACCAGGGGCTGGGAACCAGGGCGACAAGGTGTCGGTCACCATCGTTAGCAATGGCGACGTGACCGAAGCTCAGCAGCCAAGCTTCACCGTGAAAGTGAACCAGGCGCTGGATCGTCCGTTGACCGTCACCTTGAGCAACGGCGATCAGGTCACCATTGCCGCAGGCCAGACCCAGGTCGAGTACAAGGCCCCGGCCCAAGGCGACGATGTCTTCAAAGACTCCGGTTCAGTCACCGTCGGCATCAGCAATGCCACGGTGACTGGCAAAACCTTTGAAAACCTGGAGCTGGGCGGCAGCGCAACCGTGCAGATCAGCGACACACAGAGCGAGGTGGTCGCGACCCTCACGGCAGACAAGACCACGGTCGCCGAAGGCGGACAAGTCACCTACACCGTCACCCTCTCCAATGCCCAGGGCCTCCCGGTTAGTGGGCACGGCGGCCTGACCTTCACATTGAGCGACGGCACCAAGGTCACGGTTGCAGCGGGCAGCACCACCGGCACGGCCATTGTCACCGCCAAGGATGACGTCTACGTCGGCGGCCAGCCGAGCATCGCCAACAAGCTCGAAAGCGTCACCGGTGGCGACAACTTCGAAAAACTCACGCTCGGCAGCAACACCGTCACCACCACGGTCACGGATGAGAGCGGCTCCGGCACGCCCGGCGCGGGCAACCAGGGCGATAAAGTCTCGGTCACCATCGTCAGCAATGGCGATGTCACCGAGTCCCAGCAGCCTTCGTTCACCGTGAAGGTGAACCAAGCGCTGGACCGTCCATTGACCGTTACGCTGAGCAATGGCGACCAAGTCACCATCGCCGCGGGCCAGACCCAGGTCGAGTACAAGGCGCCGGCCCAAGGTGACGATGTCTTCAAAGACTCGGGCTCACTCACCGTCGGCATCAGTAATGCCACCGTTACCGGTAAAACCTTCGAGAACCTGGAGCTCGGCGGTAGCGCCACGGTACAGATCAGCGACACCACCAGCGAGGTGGTCGCGACGCTTACGGCCGACAAGACCACAGTCACTGAAGGTGGCCAAGTCACCTATACCGTCACCCTCTCCAACGCCCAGGGACTCCCAGTTATCGGGCATGGTGGCCTGACCTTCACCCTGAGCGATGGCACCAAGGTCACCGTCGCGGCCGGCAGCGCCAGCGGTACGGCGACCATCACAGCCAAAGACGACGTTTACGTCGGCGGCCAGGCGAACATCGTCAACAAGCTCGAATCGGTCAGTGGCGGCGACAACTTCGAGAAACTCACCCTCGGCAATAACGCGCTGACGACCACGGTCACCGACGAGCCGAGCGGCCAAGGTGACAAGGTGTCCGTCACCATCGTCAGCAATGGCGACGTGACCGAAGCCCAGCAGCCGTCGTTCACGGTGAAAGTGAGCCAGGCCCTGGACCGTGCGCTGACCGTCACCCTGAGCAACGGCGACAAGGTCACCATCGCGGCAGGCCAGACCCAGGTCGAATACAAGGCACCGGCCCAAGGCGAGGACGTATTCAAGGATGCAGGCTCACTCACCGTCGGCATCAGCAACGCCACGGTGACTGGCAAAACCTTCGAGAACCTGGAGCTGGGCGGCAGCGCCACGGTGCAGATCAGCGACACCCAAAGTGAAGTGGTCGCCACCCTTACGGCAGATAAGACCACCGTCACCGAAGGTGGGCAGGTCACCTATACGGTCACCCTCAGCAATGCCCAGGGCCTGGCAGTCACCGGCCACGGCGGTCTCACCTTCACCTTGAGCGACGGCACCAAGGTCACCATCCCGGCCGGTAGCGCCAGCGGCACGGCCACCATTACCAGCAAGGATGACGTCTACGTCGGCGGTCAGCCGAACATCGTCAACAAACTCGAAAGCGTCACGGGCGCTGATAACTTCGAAAAACTCACCCTGGGCAGCAATACCGTTACCACCACGGTCACGGATGAGACGGGCTCGGGCACATCGGGCGCGGGCAACCAGGGCGACAAGGTGTCGGTCACCATCGTCAGCAATGGCGATGTCACCGAAGCGCAGCAACCCAGCTTCACCGTGAAGGTGAACCAAGTGCTGGATCGCCCATTGATCGTGACCCTGAGCAATGGCGACCAAGTCACCATCGCCGCCGGTCAGACCCAGGTCGAATACAAGGCGCCAGCCCAAGGCGAGGATGTGTTCAAAGACGCAGGCTCGCTGACCGTCGGCATCAGCAATGCCACGGTGACCGGCAAGACCTTCGAGAACCTGGAGCTTGGCGGCAGCGCCACCGTGCAGATCAGCGACACCCAAAGCGAAGTGGTCGCCACCCTCACGGCAGACAAGACCACCGTCACCGAAGGCGGCCAGGTCACCTACACCGTCACGCTCAGCAACGCCCAAGGTTTGTCCGTCACCGGCCACGGCGGCCTGACCTTCACCTTGAGCGACGGCACCAAAGTCATCGTTGCAGCGGGCAGTGCGACGGGGACAGCCATCGTCACCGCCAAGGACGACGTCTACGTCGGCGGCCAGCCGAATATCGTCAACAAGCTGGAAAGCGTCAGCGGCGGCGACAACTTCGAAAAACTCACCCTGGGCAGCAACACCCTGACCACTACCGTCACCGACGAGCCGAGCGGCCAGGGTGACCTCACCACCGTGGGCATCAGCGGCGATGCATCGGTCACCGAGGGCGGCACCGCCTCCTACACCCTGACCCTGACCAGCCCCGCGAAGAGCGAGGTCACCATCACCCTCACCTACAGCGGCACCGCCACCAACGGCCAGGACTTCACCGGCGTCACCACCGTGAAGATCCCGGCCAACAGCACCGGCACCACCTTCACCATCAAGACCATCGACGACCTGCTCGCCGAAGGCTCGGAAAACTTCGTGGTGAAGATCAGCGGCGCCAGCGGTGGCAACTTCGAGAACCTGCAGGTCGATGCCAGCAAGTCGAGCGTCACCACCACCATCATCGACAACGACAGTGCGCCGGTCTCGCCGGGCGGCGCTGTAACGGGTATCGAAGACACCGACTACGTGCTCAAGTGGGGCGACTTCAACGTCACCGATGCCGACGGCAACACCGGCCTCTCGGTCACCATCAGCAAGCTGCCCGACCTGGGCAGCCTGAAGTTCAACAACGGCACCGCCTGGGTCGACGTCACGCTGAACCAGAACATCAGCCAGGCCGATATCGCCGCCGGCAAGCTCAAGTTCGTGCCTGTGGCCAACCAATCCGGCGTGGACGGCTATGGCGGCACCGGCGTGGGCAACAAGCAGGCCGATTACGCGCAGATCAAGTTCAAACCCAACGACGGCACCAACCTGGGCACCGAGGCCACGCTCAAGGTCGACATCACCCCGGTGGCCGACCGCCCGGACCTGGCCATCGCCAGCAACAACGTCAACTCCCTGGGCCTGACCAAGGAGACCTGGAACAGCCTCACCGGCCTTGGCACCAACGGCAACGGCATCACCGGCGACGCGCTGAAGACCGTGTTCGCCAACTCCGGCAACGCCAACAAGTCCGAGACCACCACCAACGTGCAGTCCGACGCCAGCGTGGCGGGCGGCAGCGGCTCGAAGACGTCCGGCCTGATCTACCTGGAAGCCGGCAAGACCTACACCTTCAGCGGCACCGCCGACGACAGCCTGCTGGTGACCATCGGCGGCAAGAACGTGGTTACCGCCACCTGGGGCGCCGGTGGCAACGTCGCAGGCAGCTATACCCCGACCACCAGCGGCTACTACACCCTCGAGGTGTACCACGCCAACCAGTCGGGTCCGGGCAGCTACGACGTCAACGTCAAGGTGGGCAGCGGCGCGGTCACCGACCTGAACAGCGCCAACATCCCGATGTACCAGAACGTCACCGAGATGGCCAACGCCGGCCTGACGGTTTCCGACCTGCACGGCAGCAACAGCCAGGGCTACTACGACGGCTACAAGCTCAACGAGGGACGCGAGAATGGCGTGCCGGTCAAGCTGGTGGGCATCAGTACCAACCTGACCGACACCGACGGCTCGGAAAGCCTCAGCGTCAAGCTCAGCGGCATCCCGGCCGGGTCGGTGGTCAGCGACAACGCAGGGCGCAGCGTGACCGTGGGCGCCACTGCGGTCGACGTCACCGGCTGGAACCTGGGCAGCCTGACGATCAAACCGCCGTCCTACTACTACGGCCAGTTCGACGTGAAGGTGACTTCAACCTCTACCGAGAACGTCGGCGGCAGCACCGCCAGCAACGAGGGCACCATCAAGGTCACGGTGTACCCGGAAACCTACAGCACCAGCAACCTCTCCGCCGAAAGCGATACCATCACCGGTACCGACGGCAACGACATCGTGGTGGCCGACGTGGCGGGTCTGCACGTGGTGCCAGGCAAGGACTACAACATCGCCTTCATCGTCGACACCTCGGGCAGCATGGGAGCCACCGGCGTGGATGCGGCGAAGAAATCGCTGGAATCGGTATTCAAGACCCTGGCCGCCAGCGTCAAGGGCGCGCAATCGGGCACGGTGAACATCCTGTTGGTGGACTTCGCCAGCCAAGTGAAGAGCAATGTGTCGGTCGCGCTCAACGACACCGGCCTGCAAACCCTGCTCAACGCGCTGAAAACCATGACCTCCGAAGGCGGCACCAACTACGAGGATGCCTTCAAGACCGCCGCCAACTGGTTCCAGCTGCTGAAGAACGCCGGCAACACCGGCGATGCCCAGACCTTCTTCATCACCGACGGCAAGCCAACCTTCTACCAGACCAGCGAACAGACCAACCCGAACCTGGGCTACAGCAGCGTGGCCCTGGACACCTTCCTCGCCGCGCAGAACTACAAGCTCGGCAACGTCGTCACCAACGCCACCATCGACGCCAACCAGCGCGCCTCCATCGACAGCAGCGGCAACCTCAGCGTGCAGTACAAGGTGGGCAGCAGTTGGTACACCATCAGCAATGCCGTGATACGTGCCCAGGGCGATGGCACCTTCGAGCTGTCGACCCGTGCGGGCACCGGCAACACCACCGACACCGCCACTTGGAACAACTCGCTCGACAGCTTCAAGCTGTTGTCCGGGCTGTCCAACGTCGAGGCGATCGGCCTGAACAGCGATGTGAAGAGCGACGACCTCAAGCCGTTCGACTCCGATGGCAAGCCGCAGACCAACATCGACCCCAGCAAGCTGGCCGAGGCCATTCTTGGCCATACCGAGGCCATCCTGCCAGGTAACGACACGGTCAACGGCGGGGACGGCAACGACATCATCTTCGGCGACCTGGTCACCTTCGACTCGATTCCAGGCACGGGCGTGGAGGCGATCCAGGCCTACGTCGCCAACAAGCTGGGGGTCGATGCCGGTGACGTGGACGCCCGGACGATGCACAAATACGTCTCCGAGAACTACGCCGAGTTCGATGTCTCGCGCAGCAACGATGGCGCCGACACCCTGATGGGGGGCAATGGCAACGACATCATCTTCGGCCAGGGGGGCAACGACTACATCGATGGCGGCAAGGGCAACGATATCCTGCTCGGTGGCACCGGCAACGACACCCTGCTCGGAGGCGAAGGCAATGACATCCTGTTTGGCGGTGCCGGCAACGACACGCTGATCGGCGGCAAGGGCAATGACATCCTCAGCGGTGGCAGTGGTGCCGACAGCTTCGTGTGGAAGGCCGGTGACCTGGGCAACGATGTGATCAAGGACTTCAAGCTCGCCGAGGGCGACCGCCTCGACCTGCGCGACCTGCTGCAAGGAGAGAAAGGCAGCACCATCGACAACTACCTGAAGATCACCACGGTCAATGGTGAGTCGACCTTGCAAGTGAGTACCGAAGGCAAGCTCAACGCCGCCGGGGGCCTGGCCAACGCTGACGTGACCATCAAGCTGGAAGGGGTGAACTGGTCGAACACCACGATCAACTCGTTGATCAGCGGTGCCGACCCGACCATCAAAATCGACAACTCCGGCAGTTGATGCCCTGACCGTGCAGGCGGCCTGGCCGACCGCCTGCACGGACCGAGCAAAGATTGCCTATGCTGCTGACAACACCGACTATCAAGAAGGAAACACCGTGAGGGACGATGCCATGTTCTACGTGCAACGCGACGCCAACGGCCAGCTACTGCGAGTGGAGGCAGCGCCCTATGAGGAGTTCGAGGAGATCCTGCCCCCTGACCATGCCGACGTGCTGGAATGGTTCGCCGACGATGTCGTGGAAACCAGCCTCAAACAACTCAAGCAAAGCGACCTGGACATGATCCGCGTGCTCGAGGACCTGATCGACGTGCTGACGGCCAAGGGCGTTTTCAGCATCACTGACCTGCCCGCTGGCGCCCAATCCAAGCTGCTCAACCGTTCTACCGCGCGTAAGGCGCTGGGTAGCCTGAACAACCTGATCGAGGAAGATGAAGGCGGCGGGTTGATTTGATTGAGCTTTTTGGCTGTCGCCACCGGCCTCTTCGCGGCGGTTCGGCGCGAAGAGGCCTGCAGCATCAACGAAATAGCTAGATGCTCAGCGCCAAGGCGCAGGCTCACCCACCAACTGCCCCTGAACCCCCTGCACACCCATTTCGCGCAGCACCTCCAACTCCCCGTCGGTCTCCACCCGCTCGGCAATCAGCGGCAGGTCGATGCTGTGCGCCGCACGCTGGATCGCCTCGATGAACAGCCGCTTGTGCTGCTCCTGGTCGATGCTACGGATATAGCCACCGTCGATCTTCAGGTAGGCCAGCCCCAAACGCGCCAAGTTGCCGATCATGCTGAAACGCCCGCCAAAACGTTGCAAGGCCAGGCTGAAGCCCAGCCCACGCAGGCGCCGGGTGAGCTGCTCGAGCACCGCCTGCTCGGGCAACTGCTCCTCACCGATCTCGAATGTCAGGCGTGGCCCCAGGGCGCGGTGCTGCCCGAGCAGTGCGTAGATACGCTGCATGGCGTTCGGGTCTGCCAGGGTCGCAGCACACAGGTTCAGCGCCAGCGTCTCGCCGTGGCTCTGCATGTGCCGCAGTACTTTTTCGAGCATCAGCAGGTCCAGCCGTGGCATCCAGCCGAAGCGTTCCAGCCACGGCAGGAAACGCCCAGCGGCCAAAGGTTCGCCGTGGTCGTCGCATAAGCGCGAAATGACCTTGTAGTGCAGCACCTGATCCGACGCCTGGCATTTCACCACGGGCTGGAAGAACAACGCGAAGTGGCCTTTTTCCAGGGCCTGGTCGAGGCGCGCATGCCAGTCGTGCTGGCTGTCGGCGGCCACCGCCGCAGCGCCCTGCTCAAGGCACACCCAGCCAGGCTGCGGCTGGCTCTCGGCGCGCGCCAGGGCCTCGTCGGCCAGTTTCAGCAGCGCTTGCGGTGCATCGCCTGGGCTGTAGGGGGCGACACCGATGCAGGCCACCGGGTCGACATCACTGGCGCCGGTCTCGCGCAGGCTTTGCAGCGCCGCTTGCAGGGCCTGGGCCAGGTGTACCGCCTCATCGTGGACCATGCCCGGCGCCAGCACGGCGAATTCCCCGCCACGGCTGCGAGTGATGAGGTCGTTGGTTTCCGGAAAGTTGGCGCAGGCGCGCCGCAACTGCTCACCCACTGCCTGCAACAACTGGTCGGCGCGCTCGCCGCCCAGGCGCGCATTGAGCCCGGCCAGGTCCTGCACACGCAGCAGCAGCAGGTAGCCGCTGCGCGACTCTTCGAGGTTGCTGACCCGGGCATTGAGCTGCATTTCGAAGTAACGCCGGTTGGCCAGGCCCGTGAGGCTGTCCTGGTAAGACTCGGCACGCAGCCGCTCGCTACGCTCTGCCTGCTCGGAAAACAGCGCCTTGAGCTTTTCGACCATCTGGTTCATCGCCTGCACCACCCGGCGCAGCTCTGGTGTGCGCGGCAGCTCCGGCAGGCTGAGGAACTCGCGCCGGGCAATGGCGTGGGACTGCTCGACCATGTAGTCCAGCGGACGCAGCTGCCGACGCAACAGCAATGCCCCCAGCACAGCGCTGACCACACCGCACAGCAGCAGCCAACCCAGGCTACCCAGAGCGCCCTGCCAAAGCTTGGCCAGGGCGAACATCGGGTGGCTGACCACCTCGACCCGCGCCGCCTGTTGCCAGCCGCGGCTGACGATGGCGTCGCCCCCCGCCGGCTCCAGGCCGATCAGGCTCACGAACCAACCCGGCACGCCGCTGCTGTCAGGCTCGGCGTGACGCTCCACCAGCAAGGCGTTGGAGTCCAGGTCGATGACCTTGATGCTCGAATAATAGCCACTGTCGAAGATCGAACTGACCATCAGCTCGACCATGGCCGGGTCGTCGATGTTCGGCGTCAACGACAGCGCCAACGCCGTCGCCGCATCCTGGGCGTGGGAGCGCAGCTGGTTGACGTACTGACTGCGCGAGCTCTCCAGGCTGACCATGAAGCTGCCACCGAAGGCAATGGTCAGCAGCAGGCAGATGGCAAGCAACAACTGTTTGAACAGAGACATCCTGTGCTCCTCAATAAACCGGTTCGGCCGGGAACCCTTCGGCCTGCATTTTCTTCAGCAGGTCTTGCCAGCGCGACAGTCGCTTGGTGTCGCCCACCTTCTTGTTGCCCGCAGCCCCCGTGAGCCACAGGCCTTCGCCATTGAAGGCGTACACCGGCAGCAGGTCGGTGCGCTCGCTGGCCGGGCGTATCGCGTCCATCAGGCTGTCGAGCACCAGTGGCTGGGCCTGTGGGCTTGAATAATAGGTCAGCACCATGTGCGCGCGGTTCTGGCGCAGCGCCTTGACGTAGGTGATGCGCAGTTTTTCGGCAGGAATACCCATGCGGCGTAGGCTGAAGTACTTGGCGATGGCGTAGTCCTCGCAGTCGCCCGCCCCTTTCATCAGGGACTGGATCGGCGTGGCCCAGTAGTCGACCTCGCGCCACAGGTCGATGTCCTCGACGTAGCGCAACTGCTGGTTGAAGAACTGGTTGACCACCTGCAAACGCTCCCGTTCGCTGCCTTGCGCCTGGGTGGCCATCAGCGCCTGCCAGGCATCGATGCGCTGCTGGCCCTGGCCCAATGGGCCATAGAGGGCCTGGGCGCGGCGGCTGATCTGGGAAAAGTCCCAATCCGCGTGCAAGCCGCCCGGCAGCAGGCAGCCGAGCAACAGGGCAAGGCCGAGACGGCGCACGGCCACGTTGAGCATCCTAGGTATCGCCACTGCGAACACCCGTCCAGACCGATCGGAGAAAGCTGCGATGGTGCGGCTTGCCAGGGCAAAAGACAACGGCACGGCGCCGATGGTCGATTCACCCATCCTCATGCATCGTGCCGGGAACATGCGGCTTCCCTTGCACGATGACTTCATTCACGATAGTCGCATTTCGTCGTCTGCCGCATGTTCCACGGCGCTTCGAATTGACAGGCGCCCCCCCTGCTTATTAGGGTTATTGGATCCAATATTCGCAACCCACCGAGGCAGACTCCGCGTGGCCGAGAAAGACACTCTCCTCAGCAAGGTACTGGGTAATGAGCAGGTGCCTGCGCACCTGGCGCGTAGTGTTATCGAAGAGCGCCTGCGCAGTGCCATTCTCGACGGTCGCTTGCCGCCAGGCACGGCGCTGCGCCAAGAAACCCTCGCCGGGCTGTTCGGCGTCAGCCGCATGCCGGTACGCGAGGCTCTGCGCCAGCTAGAGGCGCAATCGCTACTGAAGGTAGTGACGCACAAGGGGGCCGTGGTCGCGCCGCTGATTGGGGAAGATGCGGTCGATACCTACGCATTGCGGGTCATTCTCGAATCCGAGGCCTTGCGCCAGTCAATCCCTCACCTGGACGCCGACGACATCGCCCTGGCGCGCAGCTACATCCACCAGCTGGAAAGCGAAACCCGCCACGCCGAGATCGGTCGCCTCAACCGCCTGTTCCACCTTTCGCTGTACAGCAAGGCGCACAACCAGAAGCTGCTGCGCATGATCGAGGTGGAGCTCAACGAGGAAGAGCGCTTCCTGCGTTTCCACTTGTCGTCGATGGGCCTGGGCAAACTCACTCAGGACGACCACATTGCCCTGGTGGATGCCGCAAGCGACAAGCTGGTGGAGGACGCCGTCCAAGTACTGGAACGTCATCTCAACAATGCAGCCCGCACGATCCGCAATTACCTGGACAGGCAACAGGCCAAGTGATGTGACGCCGTTGGCCGAACACATCATTTGTTTCTAACTGTGACAACCACTAGATAACCGAACGCTACGTTGACGAAAGCGCTGGCACGGGTACCGGTCACCGCGCTCTACCCTTGAGGCTCCTCGCCTGGAATGCCGGACTGGCGTGCTTTCGCCGGGTGTGGGCGGGAACTGATCGGCTTGCCTGACAGCAGTTCCCGTCAGGCCTCCCCACGCAATGGATCATCAGAATGTTCAATACCCCCCTCCGATTGCTGAGCCTCTAGACCTCACGAATCGCCTTTTCTTCTCCCCCTTTACTTCTTTTCTACTAGTTCGCTGCCACCCACCCATGGTAGCGACCGCCGTTTGGGCACACTCTAGTCCGCGCAACGACCGCTGATCGCCCCATGGCGGGCCTGGTCGTGCATCGACTAGCTACCCGCAGAAGGAGTCTGGCAACGGGGCAAGGACCGCAAGGCGATCAGCCGCCCACCATACAGTCAACCACCCTCTTCCCCCTTTGATCAGTGCTTCGAGTGAGGCATTCACTCAATTATTTTTTCTAATAGGCAACTATTGGAAGGAGCACTTTCATGCCAAATAAAACTTACAATAAAGTTTTGTCGCACTAACTTTTACATGTAAAAACATACATTTTAAAATTATTTAGAAAACAATTGCGACACACTTTGAATTTGTTCTAGTTTCTATAGGCCACCCGTGCCGCCCGTGATAAATCAAGGCCATGGCAGCTTCCAGTCACTGTTTGATATCGATATTCACTCGAGGCACCCGTTTGCCTGGAGTTAGGAAAATCTTTCGAACTTACAGCGACACACCCCTGAACTTAACCATTGATGGACATCATGATGAGCACATTGAAGAGCACACTTATTAGCAAGAAGTTAGAACTTTCCCGGCACCCGTTGTTTTCCGAGATCGACTCCCTGGCTACCTTGCGTCAGTTCATGGAAACCCATGTATTCGCGGTGTGGGACTTCATGTCCCTGACCAAGCGCCTGCAGCAGGAACTGACCTGCGTGACACTGCCCTGGCTGCCCCCGACAGACCCGGCCGCTGCGCGCCTGATCAACGAAATCGTGCTCGGCGAAGAGTCCGATGACCGCCTCGACCACGGGCACTACAGCCATTACGAGCTGTACCTGGACGCCATGCGCGAAGTCGGCGCCAGCACCCGGGCGATCGAGTGCTTCGTCAGCCTGCAACAGCAAGGCGTCGACTACGCCAGCGCCCTGGAACGCTCCGGTGCCAGCGAGGCGGCGAAGCGCTTCGTGCGCGACACCCTGGTCGTGGCCCTGGACGCACCCGCCCACCGGGTCGCCGCCGCCTTCCTGCATGGGCGCGAGAGCGTCATCCCCACGATGTTCCAGCAGATCCTCGATGAGTGGGGTATCGGCATCGAGCAGGCACCGACCTTCCGCTATTACTTGCAACGGCATATCGAGGTCGACTCCGAAGACCACGGCCCGGCGGCCGAGCAACTGCTGGAACGCTTGGTGGGCCACGATCCGCAGCGCCTGGAAGAGACGTACGAGGCAGCCATCGCGGCAGTGGACAGCCGCATGGCCTTCTGGAACCGGCTACGCGACGCGCTGCGTGCCCCTGTCGTCGAGGCCACGCCATGAAGGCCCATGAATACCGCTCGTTCGCCGAGTCCTGGGAGGAGCGCGCGACCATCCGCACGCGGCCGCGGCGCCTGGTGGAGGACGACCAGCGGCTGATCTACCCGCTCAGCCGCCAGCCCCTGGTGCTTGGCGCTACTTTCCAGCGCGAATGCCCGCAACTGCGCGACTTCGTGCTGGTGCAAAGCCTCTACAAGTTCATCAACGACGTGGTGATCTTCGAGACCGAGATCGTCGACCGCACCGCCCGGCGTATCGCCAAGGACCGCTTTGCCGTGCGCTTCCCGTTCGCGTGCCGCTACGACGCCATGACCGTGGTGGTCGATGAGGACTACCACGCACTGGTAGCCATGGACTTCCTGCAACAAACCATCGCGCTGACCGGGATCGAGCCCATTGCGCTGCCAGGGGAAATCGAACTCAGCCGGGCCATTCCCGCCGCCTTGGCGCAAGTGCCCGAGCAACTGCGCGATGCCTTGGAGCTGGTGTGCGTAGGCATCGCCGAGAACACCCTGACCGACGACGTGGCGGCCTTTGCTCGCGACGACACGGTCAAGCCCTCGGTCAAGGGGCTGATGGCCGACCATCTGCTCGACGAGGGTCGCCACTCGAGCTTCTGGGCCAGGCTGACGCGCATCTACTGGCAGGCCGCGCCCGAGGCGCAACGCGAGGCGATCGCCGAGGTGTTGCCGGTGTTTCTCGCCCAGTACCTGACCAACGACATCCAGCAAGCCTTCGACTTCAGCCTGATCGCCGCGCTGCCGGTGAGCGAGCCGGTACGCCAGGCGTTGCGTGACGAGGTGAGCGGCCTGGCGTACCCGATCAACCACCAGCACCCACTGCTGGGCAACATCCTGCGCTTCCTGCGCAGCAGCTCGATGCTCGAAACGCCCTGCGTGCAGGCTGCGCTTCGCGACTACTTGCCCTGAGGAGGCCCCATGAGACGTCTCGACATACTCCTGGTCGGTACCAGCCCGGCGCTACGTCAGCTCGCCGGGATGCTCGACCAGCACGGCCACGGCGCACGCCTGGCCGACACCCCGCAGGCCTTACGCCAAGCCCTCGCCAGCCCGCAGCACCTGGTGCTGGAGGACGGCAGCCTGGTGCTCGCCAGCAACGACTGGCAGCCGCTGGGCGACACACCACTGATGCGGTTGCGCCTGGGTGTTAGCCACGCCGAAACCCTGCCCCGCGTGGAAATACTGTTCTGGTGCGGCAGCGCCAGTGCCCAGCGGCTGATCGAGCGAGTGGCCATGGACACGCCCGCCTCGGGCAACGGCCAGCAGTTGCGTCAAGCCACGCTGCAGGTGCTGGAGGAACAACTGGGGCGGCAGGTCACCCGCATCGCCCGCAACCCACAGCACTTGCAGGAAACGCCGTCAGCCAGCCCCAGCCTTCACGAGCGCGAGCACGGCTTGGACTGGCTGGAACCATTGGCCTTTCGACACCCGTTCAATCGCACGTTGCGCGCCGACCTGCTGGAACAGGCCGAGGCTGGTCTGGTCGACCAGCTCGACGGCAGCCTACGCCGTTTTGCGGCACAGCCAGCGCTGAACCGGGAGGGTCAGCGGCACAGCTACCACCAGCTGCATGCACAGGCGGTGGGCATTCAGCGCGCGTTGTATCCGTTATTGCCCCATGCCAGCGAAACACCGGCGGTGGTCGCGGTGTGCATGGCCAAGTCGAATGAGCTGTACGCCAGCCTGCTGGCCGTGCTCGGCTGCGGCGCCGTGTACCTGCCTCTGGACCCAGCCACGCCTGCCGAACGACGCCTACGCATTGTCGAAGACGCCGGTGCCAGCCTGCTGCTGCATGACGGGCTCGCCGAGCCCGGGAGAGGTGCACTGGATGTCCGCACGCTGACAATGGCAGATGATCCTGTGCTACCTAGCCTGAATGTGCGTCAGCGTGGTCCAGAGGCACCCTGCGTGGCGATCTACACCTCCGGTACCACCGGGGTGCCCAAGGGCGTGCTGCTGAGCCAACGCAACCTCAGCCACTTCATGGCCTGGTACCGCGAACACGTGGCGCTGGATAGCCACAGCCGGGTGTTGCAGTTCTCCACCATCGGCTTCGACGCCTCGCTGCTGGATATCCTGCCGACCTTCGCCTGCGGTGCCGAGCTGGTCATCCCCGACGAAGACCAACGTCGCGACCCGCAGCGCCTGGTGCGACTTATCCACAGCCAGGAAGTCAGCCATGCGTTCCTGCCCCCTGCCCTGCTGAGCATCCTGCCGCGGGGCGAGCACCTGGGGCTGCGCCATCTGGTGACCGGGGGCGATGTGTGCGAACCAGAGGTGATCGCCAGGCTGTCCGGTCAGTGCCGCATGCACAACATCTATGGCCCGACGGAAACCACGGTGCTGGCCACCACGCGGGTGTTCGGCGCAGGCGACAGCAACCGCAACCTCGGCCTGCCGATCGCCAATACCCAGGTGATGATCCTCGACGAGCACCTGCAACCGGTCACCCAGGGCACCCCTGGCGAGCTTTATATCTGCGGCCCGGGTGTCGGCCTGGGTTACCTGAACAACCCCGCCTTGACCGCCGAACGCTTCGTGACCCTTAGCCTGGCAGATGGCCGCTCGCTGCGTGCCTATCGCAGCGGCGACATCGCCAGGTGGGCTGCGCAGGGCATCGAGCTGTGCGGGCGGCGAGACAACCAGGTGAAGATCCGTGGGTTCCGGGTGGAGCCGGAAGAGATCGAGCAGTGCCTGCGCGGCAGCCAGCTCTACGCTCAGGTTGCCGTGGTGGTGGACGCACAGCGCCGGGTATTGGCCTTCGCTGCCCAGCCCCTTCGGGAAGGCGCACAGCAGGCCCTGCGCGTGCATGCCGAGCAGCATTTGCCCGACTACATGCACCCAGCGTTCTACCAAGTTCTCGAGCAGATGCCTTATACCGCCAATGGCAAGGTCGACCGCCAGGCGCTGCTGGCACGCCCTGTGGCGCTGCCGACTGCCATGCGCTTGGCGCCCAGCACGCCGACCGAACAGCGTCTGCGTAGCCTGTGGAGCACGCTGTTGGAGCTGGCCGAGGCGGATATCTCCATCGACGACAGCTTCTTCAACCTCGGCGGACACTCCATTCTGCTGTCGAGGCTGTTGCTGGAGGTACGCGAGCAGTTCGGGCAGGGCGTGGCCATCAACCGCTTTATCGAGCAGCCCACCCTGCAACGCCTCGGCGCGCTGCTGGATGGGAGCGTGGAGGCTATGCAAACGCCGCTCGCCCAGATAGAGCTGGACGCCAACCGCGAGCTCGGATTGCAGGTGCTGCCGTTGGAGGCACTGGGCGATGTGCACAAGGTGATCGTCACTGGTGCCAATAGTTTTCTGGGGGTGCACTTGGTAGAGGCGCTCCTGGACTGGGGCGCCACAGAGGTGGCCTGCCTGGTGCGCAGTGCCGGCGGCCAGAGTGCCGAACAGCGCTTCGCCCAGGCCTTGGTCGAGAATCGCCTGGAGCTGGACATGAGCCGCGTCCGGGTGCTGGCCGCAGACCTGCGCTTGCCGCGCCTGGGGTTGATGCAGCAGGACTACGACTATCTCGATAGCGAGTACGGCGCCCTGCTGCACAACGCCGCCCAGGTCAATCACGTGCTCGACTACCAGGCATTGGCAGGTGACAACATCGAGCCGCTGTTCGAATGCCTACGCCTGTGCGAGGGGCGGCGCAAAAAAATCTTCAACTTCATCTCGACCCTCTCGGCCTGCAGTGCGGTGGGTGACGATGGACGCGTGCTGGAACAGGACCCAGCTGCGACACCGCCGATCTACATCCGCAATGGCTACAACCTGAGCAAGTGGGTTGGCGAGCGCATCCTGCAGCGGGCACGTGAGCAAGGCGTTTGGGTCAACCTGTTCCGCCCTGGAAACATCACCTTCGACAGCCGCACAGGCGTCTGCCAACCCCAGCGCAACCGCCTGATGCTGATGCTCAAAGGTTCGTTGCAACTGGGCCAGGTGCCACGCCTGGAGCTGGACTTCGACCTGATGCCGGTGGATTTCCTCGCGCGCTTCGTGGCCTTCCACAGCAGCCGCTACCTGCCGGGCCAATGCGTGTTCAACCTGCACAACCCCGAGCCCCTGCGCTGGCGGGACTACCTGGCGTCATTCCGCGAGCAGGGCCATGCGTTCGACTGGGTAGATGTAGAGCAGTGGCAGCACGAGCTTGGTCGCGTCGACCGCGACAACGCGCTGTTCGACGTCCTGGGTTTCTACCTGGACGGATTCGAGGAAGACATCGGCGACATCTCCACCATCGAGCACGGCAATGCACGCAACGGCGTGCAGCGCATGGGCGCGCACTACCCCGCCAAGAGCCCGGAGCTGCTGCGCCGCGGCTGCCGCTACCTGAGCGACATCGGCTTTATCTGACCCTTCGATTCAAACACCAATGGAGCAACATCACATGCAAGCACTCAAACCTGACACCTTGATCCGCAACCCTGAAGGCTGCCTGGTGGTATCCAGCGTCGAGATCGCCGCACCGGCAGCTAGCGTTTGGAACATCGTCGGTAATTTCGCCGGGTTCCCGGTGTTCATTCCGGCCCTGGCGCATATCGACATGACCGGCAATGGCATGCGCTCGGTGCGCAAGAAGCTGTTCAAGGATGGCAACGTGGTGATCGAGCAGCTCAACTCGCGTGACGAGCAGGCGATGTACATGACCTGGAGCCTAATCTACACCAGCTTGAACATCGGTAACCTGTGGGCGGCGATGCAGGTCGAGGCATTGAGCGATAACCGTAGCCGGGCTACCTGGACCATCCAGGCCGAGCCTTGGGAAGGCGGCGCCGAGGCGCTGCCTGGGTTCCAGGCGTTTCTCCAGGGGTTCGCCGATGAAGCGATGGGGAATGTGCGCAACCTGCTGAGCTGAACGCTGTAGCGCGCCGATACGGCGTCGACCTCAGGGTCGGCGCCGTATTTTTTTGGCCTATGGCCTATGAAATGCAGGCCCCGGAAAAGACAAAACCCCTACCTGCCTGCGCAGATAGGGGTTTTGCGAAATGAATCTTGACGATGACCTACTCTCACATGGGGAAACCCCACACTACCATCGGCGATGCATCGTTTCACTG